>VSDC01000537.1:0-1708 GCA_047459275.1 Gemmatimonadota bacterium | reverse complement strand
GGCTGGTGCCTGAAGTCCAACGATCTATGCCACCGGCCCGGCGCCGGCGGCGGGTGATCCCGCGATTCCTCGTAGACGGAACTGAGCCGCACGCCGCCGACATCCCGCCAGCCGACCCAGTGCAGGAGCCGCCGGAGGCGCCGCTCGATCGCGACAAGCTGAGACATCGAGCCGGCGAAGATGTCCCACTGCGTGATGACCGGCTCCATCGTCTCGGTCAGCACCGACGTCACGATCGTGTACGTGACGCTGGGGAACCGCGGCTCCCGAACCTCGTCGCGCCGGTAGATGTGCGGCCCGCCGAGGATCCCGATCAGCTCGGTGTCCGCCTCCAGTAACCCGATCAGCGCCGCGATCGTCGCGTCCCACTTCACAGATCCTCCAACATGCGCTCGATTGTGTCGCGGAGCGCCTCCTCCGTCGGCCGGAGGAACGGGTACGGCGGATGCACCCGGCCCTTCCGGTCCGTGCCGCCGTACTCCAGTGCCGCGGCCTTGCGGGCGATCCGCTGACGCTCGGCCGCATCCTCGACCCACACACCGGCGCCGCCGCGAACGCTCGTCTTCGTCCGCCGGATCGGGAGCGGATTCATCGACCGTTGCAGCTCGCCGGTCCTACGCGCCGGTGGGCCGCCCGGGATCGGCTCGCCAACTCGCGAGAGGACCGTCCGCAGCCGGCTCGCCAGGAGCTCCGACGCGGCCTTGACCCGCTCCTCCATCACGGGGATGAGCTCGGCGTAGAGCTCGTCCGCGAAGACCTCGATCTGCTCGCCGGTCACCGCGACCTTGATCACGGCCCCTCCTCGCCGTCAGGAAGGTCGGGCGGAAGCTCCGGCTCGTAGACCTCGAGCAGGATCACGAGGGAGCCGTCCCCTGGCCGGTGCGGCGGCGAGACGGCGCGCCAGCGGGTGCCGGCCTCTGGACCCGCGACGATCTCGAGCACGTCGCGCATCCGGACGTCGATGTGCGCCCGGAGCTCGGCCTCCATCCGCCCCTCGGGGATCTCGCCAGCTCCGTAATTGGCGACGAGGCGCCGCGGCGGGCGGACGTCGACCCAGGCCATGCCGACGGCCGGGTACGTCGTCTCCACGTCGCCGAGCGGCTGGCGCTCCTCCGTCGGGCGCCGGATGATCGCGCGGCTCCTGAGCCTGCCGGCCCTCATGCGTACCTCCTACCGACGGCGTACTCGTCGTAGATCATGTCGACCACGCGGCGGGGCGTGACCGTCGTTCCGGTGAGCGTGTCCTCCCGGTGCTCGTACAGGTCGCCGACGTGGAGGAGCATCGCCGAGCGGAGGATGTCGGGGACGCCATTAGCGCCCGGCCCCGCCTGGAACTTCACCACGACCGCGCCGATCCGGCCGCATGGCGTTGCCGGCCATTCGTCGACCGGCGCGATCCGCACCGGCTCGCCGTCGACCACCACGTAGGCGGAAGGGTCCAGCGTCTGCTCGGCCCCGTCCGCATCGACGTAGCGGATCTCGATCGAGGCGATGTCGACCGGGACGCGGGTGATCTCGATTGGTTGGCGGCCGCAGGGGAACCGGTCCAGGACCAGCTCCCATTCGCGATCCACCAGCGCCCGGCCGGTCCGGCGCTCGGCGTACTCCCGGGCCGCGCGGATCGCCACCTCGAAGACCGCGCGATCCTCGTCGAGCAGGTCATCGACGCGGCGGTAGTGTGCCGCCTGCTCAGGCGTGATCGGCTCGG
>VSDC01000536.1:0-1715 GCA_047459275.1 Gemmatimonadota bacterium | reverse complement strand
ACGCAGTGCCACGACATCACCGCCTACCCGGCGATCGGCCTGGCCGGCGGCGCCTGCGAGGGGTACGGCCTGCTCCTCGACATCCGCGACCCGGCGAACCCGGTGCGGATCGCGGCCGTGGCCGACTCGAACTTCTCGTACTGGCACTCGGCCACGTTCAACAACGACGGCACGAAGATCCTCTTCAGCGACGAGTGGGGTGGCGGCGGGCAGCCGAAGTGCCGTGCGGGCGATCCCCTCGAGTGGGGCGCGGACGCGATCTTCACGATCGAGGACGGCAAGCTCGTCTTCCAGAGCTACTACAAGATGCCGGCGCCGCAGTCGTCGTTCGAGAACTGCGTCGCCCACAACGGCTCGATGATCCCGATCCCCGGCCGTGACGTCATGGTGCAGGCGTGGTACCAGGGCGGGATCTCGGTCTTCGACTTCACCGATCCGAAGAACCCGATCGAGATCGCGTTCCACGACCGCGGCCCGGTCGACCCGAACCAGCTGGTCATGGGCGGCTCGTGGTCGGTGTACTGGTACAACGGGCTGATCGTCAGCTCCGAGATCGCGCGCGGTCTCGACATCTTCGAGCTGGTGCCGAGCGAGTACCTGACGCAGAACGAGATCGACGCGGCCAACACGGTCCGCCTCGAGTACCTGAACGCTCAGGGGCAGCCGCGGTACGTCTGGCCGCCGTCGTTCGCGCTGGCGCGTGCGTACGTCGACCAGCTCGAGCGCTCGAAGGGGCTCAGCGCGGATCGCATCGCGTCGGTCCGGCAGACGCTGGACCGCGCGGAGCGTGCATCGGGCGCCGCGCGCCGTGACGTCCTGAACAATCTCGCCTCGCAGCTCGAGGGCGAGGCGGCCGCGTCCACGGACGCGAAGAAGGTGCGGATGCTCGTGGACGCGATCCGGGATCTGGCGGCGGAGTCGTGAGGCGACGACGCCAGCACGAACCGATCTGATCGAGGCCGGGCCGGTGCGCAGCGCGTGCCGGCCCGGTTTTCTTGGTTTTGGGCCTCAGGTCTCGCGTCTCAGGTCTTCGGGGGCGGCAGGCGAACCGTTGGCACCCGACACCCAGAACCCAGGACCTAAGACCCAAGACCTACGACCTAAGCCCCAGCCCCCAACCCCGGCGACCCGCGGCGCGTCCCATGCCGTACGTCGTGCGACGGGCTGCGTCAGGGCGCACCGCCGGAGGACCCAATGGATCACACCGCCCACGACCACCATGCCGGCTACCGGGACACCCGCCGCCACGAAGCGCACGGGCACCCCGGGGACCACGCCGTTCACGACCACGCCCACCACGCCGACGTCGCAGTCTTCCGACGCCGGTTCTGGGTCTCGCTCCTCCTCACGATCCCGACGCTGGTCTGGAGCGACCTCCTCCAGGGTTGGCTCGGGTACGTCTCGCCGGGTTTTCCCGGCTCGGCCTGGATCCCTGTCCTGTTCGGGACCGCGGTCTTCATCTACGGCGGCCGCGTCTTCGTCCGGGGCGCGGTCGACGAGCTGAAGCGCCGACGGCCGGGGATGATGACCCTGATCGCCCTCGCGATCGGCGTCGCATTCCTGTTCAGCGCGGCGGTGACGCTCGGGTTCCCCGGAATGCCGCTCTGGTGGGAGCTCTCGACGCTGATCACCGTCATGCTCCTCGGGCACTGGATCGAGGTGCGCTCGGTCCGGCAGGCGAGCGGCGCGCTCCGGGAACTCGCGAAGCTCCTCCC
>VSDC01000535.1:0-1715 GCA_047459275.1 Gemmatimonadota bacterium | reverse complement strand
ACGGACCGGCCGCTCTCCGGGCGAGTGCGCACGGACGGGGACCATCGCATCGCCATGGCCTTCGGGGTTCTGGGTGCCTTGCCCGGCAACGAGATCGAGATCGATCGGCCCGACGTCGCGGGTATCAGCTTCCCCGGCTTCTGGGCTTCCCTGAGGGAGGCCGCGACGGCGTTGACCCGATGATCATCGCGATCGACGGCCCGGCCGGCTCGGGCAAGAGCACGACGGCGCGCGAGGTGGCTCGCCGCCTGGGCTTCCGCCACCTCGACTCGGGGGCGTTCTATCGCGCGCTCACGTACGCCGCCCTCCGCCGGGGAATCCCGGTGGAGACGTGGGACGACCTGTCCCCGGGAGAGCTCGACGCCTTCGACATCCGGGCCGAACCCGCGGACTCTGGATTCCGCATGCTCGTCGACGGCGTCGACGTGTCGGACGAGATCCGGTCCCCGGAGGTCAACGCCCACGTGTCCCACATGGCGCGCGTGCCCGCCGTCCGGGACTGGCTCCTCGGCCGGCTCCGCGAAGCGGCGCGCGGCGTCGATCTCGTGGCGGACGGGCGCGACATCGGCACCGTCGTCTTCCCGGACGCGGAGCTCAAGATCTACCTGTTCGCCGACCCGGTGGTCCGCGCGCGTCGCCGCCTCGCCCAGTACGGCATCCCGGACCCGGACCCCGCCACCCTCGCCGCCGAGGTCGAGCGCCTGCGCGAGCGCGACCGCATGGACTCCGAACGGGAGGTCGCGCCCCTGCGCATGGCCGAGGACGCGGTCCGCGTCGATACGACGTCGCTCACCTTCGACGAGCAGGTCGAGCGTATCGTGCGGCTGGCGAGGTCGAGCGCGGAGAAAAAGGCGCGGCAACGCGGCCGGTAACGCGCAGCGGGGGTTGACCTCTCCCCGGAAAATACGTAAAATCAAGGACTGCACATCGGCCGCGCCTGGGCGCGGTTACCGGTGAGGCGGGGAGGCGCGGCGCGTCTCTCCTTTCGTGTTCACCCTCAACCTCGTGAGCCCGAGTGGGCTCGATGCGAGAAACGATCGGAGGCACCCAAAGCCATGGCGGATCGCCCGGGGCAGATCGAAGAACAGCAGAACGTCGAAGCGGCGGCGCAGGAGACGACCGACGCGGCGCCGACGGGAACGCAGGTCGTCGAGAGCGCACGCGCGATGGATACGCGCCCGGACCTGTGGGATGAGGAGTATTCGCCCGAAGAGTACGAGGCGATGCTCCGCATGTACGAGGAGACGCTGACGAACGTCGAAGAAGGCGAGATCGTCAAGGCGCGGGTGCTGCGCGTGACGGACAACGCAGTCATCCTGGACGTGGGGTTCAAGAGCGAGGGCGCGGTTCCCCTCGACGAGTTCAAGAACCCCGACCAGCTCAAGCCCGGCGACGAGGTCGATGTCTTCCTGGAGAACCTGGAGGACGAGGAAGGCGTCGTCGTCCTGTCCAAGAAGAAGGCCGACTTCCTGCGCGTCTGGGAGAAGATCAAGTCGGCCTACGAGAACGATGAGAAGGTGCCCGGCACGCTGATCCGCAAGATCAAGGGCGGCGTGACGGTCGACCTCATGGGCGTCGATGCGTTCCTGCCTGGTTCGCAGATCGCTCTGCGCCGGGTTCCGAACGTGGAGGACCTTCTCGGCCAGACGTTCGAGTTCAAGATCATCAAGCTGAACAAGCGGCGGCGCAACATCGTGGTCAGCCGCCGGGTGATC
>VSDC01000534.1:0-1717 GCA_047459275.1 Gemmatimonadota bacterium | reverse complement strand
AGGTGGTCGACCACCTTCGGCACAGAGGGCTCATCGCATACCCGACTGAGACTGTCTACGGCTTCGGTTGCACCCTCGACCCGGCGGCGCTCGAGCGCCTGGCCGCCCTCAAGTCCCGAGCCGGGACCAAGCCGTTCCTGCTGCTCGTGCTCGATCGGTCGCAGGCGGTCGGGCTCGACTGGACGGAGGACGCGCGGCGCCTGGCCGAGGCGTTCTGGCCGGGGCCGCTCACCCTCGCGCTCCGCGCCTTGCGGCCGTTCCCGGCACGCGTGACGGGGGTCGACGGTACAGTCGCCGTGAGGGCGACGCCGCACCCCGGGGTGCGGGCGCTCCTGGAACGGCTCGGCGGGCCGATCACGTCGACCAGCGTGAACCTGCCGGGCGAACCGCCGGCGACGGACGTGGACCAGGTCCTGCGAGTGGCCGCCGCGGTCGGTGCGGGCGACGACCTCTGGATCCTGGATGGTGGCCCGCTACCGCCCTCGCCGCCCTCCACGATCGTGGACTGCAGCATTACGCCGCCACGAATCTTGCGGCACGGGGCGATCACGTTGGAAGAGCTACGGCGCGTTGTGGACGGGATCCATGGTGGATAGGAACGACGGCGAACAGACCCGGCCGACCACGTACAACCTCCTCTTCGTCTGCACTGGAAACACGTGCAGGAGCCCGATGGCCGAAGCGATCGCTCGCCACAAAGTCAAGGAGAGGGGGTGGTCCCACGTGGAGGTCAGGTCCGCTGGGGTCGCCGCGGCGCACGGCGTACCCGCGGCGCGCCACGCCGTGGCCGTGGCGGCGGAGCACGGGATCGACCTCGGCGGTCACCTGTCCCAGCCGCTCACCCCGGAGCTGGTCGGATGGGCGGACCTGATCCTGGCGATGGGCGTCTCTCACCTCGAGGCCGTGGCCGATCTCGGTGCCGGGGACAAGGTGGCGCTCATCTCGGACTTCGCCGAGGGGGAGACCACGGGCATGTCCGTGCCCGACCCGTTCGGCAGCGACGTCGAGGCCTACAGGCGCACGTTCCGGGAACTGGACCGGATCGTGGACGGGGTTCTCACCCGCCTGGAGCCGATCCTGGCTCCCTGACGCCATTCCTGTTCCCTGACGCGACGTGTTCCGGATCACCTCCTCGACCCGGCTGGTCGTCATCCTGGGCGACCCGGTGGCCCACTCCCTTTCGCCTCGCTTCCAGAACGCGGCCTTCGCAGCGGCCGGGGTGGACGGCGTTTATGTCGCCCTCCGTTGCGACGCCTCGGAGTTTCCAGGGCTCCTGGTCGGCATCGCCAGGGCCGGCGGCGCGGGGAACGTGACCATCCCCCACAAGGCACGGGCCGCCGAGCTCGTCGATGTGCCGACGGAGGCCGTGATCCGCACCGGCGCGTGCAACACCTTCTGGCTCGAAGACGGCCGGATCCACGGCGACAACACCGACGTGGCCGGCTTCAGGGCGGCGGTCGGGACCCTGGTCGGGTCCGTGCACGGGGCCCGGGTGCTCCTGCTCGGGGCCGGCGGCGCCGCGTCCGCCGCGGTCGCGGGCCTGGTCGAGGAAGGGGCAGCGAGGATCGCCATCCATGCACGCTCTCCGGAACGCGCCCGCTCGCTCGCGGCACGCTTCGACGCGGGCCCGAGGATCGAAGTGTTGGAGGATCTGGGGCGAGAGAGCCGGGAGCGCTACGACCTGGTGGTCAATGCGACGCCGCTCGGCCTCCACGCG
>VSDC01000533.1:0-1719 GCA_047459275.1 Gemmatimonadota bacterium | reverse complement strand
GCTCGGTGAGACCGCTGGACGCCTCGATCCGGATCTTCTGCTCCTTGCCCGTCGCCCGGTCCTTGGCGCTCACGTGCAGGATCCCGTTCGCGTCGATGTCGAAGGTGACCTCGATCTGCGGAACGCCCCGAGGCGCCGGCGGGATCCCCGTGAGCTGGAACTTGCCGATCGTCTTGTTGTCGATCGCCATCGGGCGCTCGCCCTGGAGCACGTGGATCTCGACCGTCGTCTGATTGTCCTCCGCCGTCGAGAAGACCTCCGACTTCCGGGTCGGGATCGTGGTGTTGCGCGGGATCAGCGTCGTCATCACGCCGCCCAGCGTCTCGATCCCGAGCGAGAGCGGGGTCACATCCAGGAGGAGCACGTCCTTGACGTCGCCGGCGAGGACGCCGCCCTGGATCGCCGCGCCGATCGCCACGACCTCATCGGGGTTCACCCCTTTGTGCGGCTCCTTGCCGAAGAAGTCGCGGACGACCTGCTGGACCTTCGGGATGCGGGTCGAGCCGCCGACCAGGATGACCTCGCTCACGTCCGACGGCTTGAGGCCGGCATCCTTGAGCGCCTGCTCCATCGGCGGGATGGTCCGCTGGATCAGGTCGTCGACGAGCTGCTCGAACTTCGCCCGGGTCAGCGTCACGTTCAGGTGCTTCGGGCCCTCCTGCGTCGCCGTGATGAACGGGAGGTTGATGTCCGTCTGCACCGTGCTCGAGAGCTCGATCTTCGCCTTCTCCGCGGCCTCCTTCAGGCGCTGGAGCGCCATGGGGTCCTTGGACAGGTCGATCCCCTGCTCGCGCTTGAACTCCTCGACCAGCCAGTCGATGATGCGCTGGTCGAAGTCGTCGCCGCCGAGGTGGGTGTCGCCGTTCGTCGCCTTCACCTCGAAGACGCCGTCGCCCAGCTCGAGGATCGAGATGTCGTACGTGCCGCCGCCGAGGTCGTAGACGGCGATGATCTCGTCCTTCTTCTTGTCCAGGCCGTAGGCGAGGGCGGCCGCAGTCGGCTCGTTGATGATGCGCAGGACCTCGAGCCCCGCGATGCGGCCTGCGTCCTTCGTGGCCTGGCGCTGCGCGTCGTTGAAGTACGCCGGAACCGTGATGACCGCCTGCGTGACCTCGTGGCCGAGGTAGTCCTCCGCGGTCTGCTTCATCTTCTGCAGGATCATCGCGGAGATCTCGGGCGGGCTGAACGTCCGGTTCGCGTTCGGGATGCGGACCTGAACACGACCCTCGGAATCGGAGGTCACCTCGTAGGGAACGCGCTTCTCCTCCTCCTTGACCTCGTGGGCCTTGCGGCCCATGAAGCGCTTGATCGAGAAGATCGTGTTCTTGGGGTTGGTGATCGCCTGACGGCGAGCGACCTGTCCGACCAGGCGCTCACCATCCTTGGTGAAGGCGACCACGGACGGCGTGGTGCGCCCGCCCTCGGCGTTCGGGATGACGACCGGATCGCCACCTTCCATGACGGCGACCACGGAGTTGGTCGTCCCCAAGTCGATTCCGATGACCTTTTTCGCCATTGCTTCTCCTGATGAATGATCGGGACGTCGTTGCGACTGCCGCGGCGCGCGCGTGCAACGCGTATGCCACGGTCAGTGCGTGATTTCAAGCCATTACGGCACGTGTGGAGGGTTGGGCTGTCAGGATGGCAGGGCTTAGGGCTTAGGGCTTAGGGCGTAGGGCGTAGGGCTTGGGGCGTAGGGCTTAGGGCTTGGGGTGTAGG
>VSDC01000532.1:0-1720 GCA_047459275.1 Gemmatimonadota bacterium | reverse complement strand
GCCATTCGTAGAAGCCGTCGGCGACGATCAGGCAGCGGCGCCGGCGGAACGCATCGCGGAACGCGGGCTTGGACGCGATCGAGTCCGCCCGCGCGTTGATCATCCGGTTGCCGATGGAGGGGTCCCTGGCCCAGAACGGAATGAGCCCCCAGCGGAGCCAGCCGGCGCGGAGGCCGTCGTCGGCGCGGATGACGGCGAGGACGTCCTGGGTGGGGGCGATGTTGTAGCGAGCGCGGTAGTCGTCGGGGAGCTCGAAGAGGTCCAGCTCCTCACGGATCCACTCCTCGGGACTGGCCATGGTGTAGCGACCGCACATGAGGGGGAAGTATCGGATGGCGCGGAAATGCGCAAGGGGCTGAGCGTTGCACGGGCTGAGGGGCGATCGCGTGGATCGGCCGGCGGCGGTCGGTGGCCGCGGCAATCATCGGCGGCGGTGGTAAATGGCGGCCGCAAGCGGCTCGCGCTTGCGGACCGGGGCTGCGGGCGCGTATGGTGTTTCATTCCACGTCCCCATACGCCACCTCGAATCCCCGTTGGAAGGAGAGCGAGAGATGGAGAAGGGCTCCCTCCCCAGACTCTGGCTGGTCCCATTCGCTGTCGTGGCGTGGCTGGCCATCCCGGTTCCGGTCGCGGCGCAGGAAGCCGATCCGTTCAGCCGCGAGGGGTACATTTCGCCTCCCGACGAGATCCGCAATGCGCTGATGGCGCCGTGGCACCGGAACGTGCAACTGGATGACATCGGACCCGACGGCCGTTACTTCGTGGTGCCGGTGCGCGAGCGCCGCATGCCGCCTCTCGCGGTGTTCGCGAAGCGGTACTACAACCTGGGCGGCCTCGAGGTGGATGTCGCCGCGAGCCGGAACCGCTCCCTGACGATCAACGCGGCCGACGGGCTGAGGCTGGTGTCTGCCACCGACGGGCGCGTGATCGACGTGCAGGTGCCGGTGGGGGCGAAGGTGAGCGGCGCGCGCTGGTCGCCTGACGGGCGGTCGCTGGCGTTCATGGCGCACTTCGAGGATGCGACGCACGTGTACGTGGCCGACGCGCAGACGGGCCGGACGCGGCGGCTGACGCGCACGCCGTTGCTGGCCACGCTGGTCACGACGATCGCCTGGTCGGGCGATGGACGGTACATCTTCACGGTGCTGCAGCCGAGGAACCGTGGCCCGGAGCCGGCGGAGCCGCCGGTGGCGACGACGCCGCGCATCTGGGTGACGACGGAGGGCGAGAATCGGCTGCGGACGTTCCCGAGCCTCCTGGAGACGCCTCACGAGTTCGCTCTCCTCGAATATTACACGATCGGGCAGCTCGCGCGGATCGAGGTGTCGAACGGCCGGGTGCGGGAGATCGGCTCGCCGGCCATGATCGACCGCATCGATCCCTCGCCGGACGGGGAGTATGTCCGGGTGCGCACGATCCGCAAGCCGTTCTCGGACATCGTGCCGGTCAACCGGTTCGCCCGGGTCGAGGAGATCTGGGATGCGAACGGCCGGGTCCTCGCGGAGGTCTCGAGCCAGCCGTTGCGCGACGGGAGGAACGGCGACGACAACGACAACAACGAGTCGGGGAGCGGCCGGCGCGCCGTCGCCTGGCGGCCGGACGGCCAGGGGCTGAGCTTCCTGCAGCGCTCGCCGCGGCCGGCCGGCCGGGATTCGGCGGCGACGGGGTCGGACTCGCAGTCGTCGGAGCGCACCGACCGGGTGATGCAGTGGCTCCCGCC
>VSDC01000531.1:0-1728 GCA_047459275.1 Gemmatimonadota bacterium | reverse complement strand
CCCCGCGCGCTCGGGCGTCTCCGTCGTTCGGTGGCCTGCTCCCGCAGGCGGGACACCAGTCCGCCCAACGCCGCGATCACCCTGTCGTCACCCTCGCGCAGCATCGCCGCGAGGATGTGTTTGCACACCTTTTCCCTCCAGATGTGGTCGCCGCAGTCGCAGCGAGGCATGCGACGGGTGTAGAGGTCGACCCAGTGCGGCTCCTTCCCGCCCCAGACCCGGTAGCGTCCGTGCCCGAGCCGCCGCACCCGCAAGCCGAGCGACCGCTCCAACCGCGCCGGATCCACCCCGCCCGCGCGCTGCAGGTCCACATGCGCACGCGTCTCGCGCGTATCCACTCTCATGGCCGGCATCCAGGTGATACATCCAAGTCACGAAAACGCAATGAGATATACACCAGCGACCCTGCCGATGTCCCGCGTTGCTGAAGGATACGCCCGGCCACTGCTCACCGTCCCGCTTGACACGTCTGACGGCGAGGACCAATCTTCTCTTTCCGCCCTCTCTCCCCACAGTCTCCGTGAATGCGACCGATGCCCGTCGCCTTCTCCTGGCGGCCGGGCGCGGACCGCGGGGAATGGCGGGAGACGCGCGCTCTGTTCACAACAACGCCGCACGGCTTCCGGCGCTGACGCCGTTCGACGGCAATGGCGCCCGGCCACGCCAGGGGACTGTATGAGCGCTGACAACCTATTCTCCACCGGCCCGATGCCTTTCGCCCAGCAAGCCGAGGCGCTCATCCGTACCCTCAACGGCGTGCTCATGGCTCGCGTCATCGCCGACGAGAACGACCGCATTCAAGAGGTCCACGCAATCGTCGACGACGGCGAGGCTCCGGCGCAATTCGCCCGAAACATCCAATCGGCGCTTCTCGCCCAGTTCGGGGCTCTCGTAGAGCTGGAGAACATCTTCATCAACCCCGCGCCTTCGGGCCTTCGCAACGGTGCGAGGAAGCACGGCGCGGGAGCCGCGGCCGGTGCCCCCGTCGACGCCGCCGTTTCCGCCGGAGTGCACACGTATCCGGATGGCCGCAGTGGATCTCCCGATGCGACGCCGTACGGCGCGATATCCTATGCGGCCCCGGCGCCCGAGGGGATGCCGCACGCCGCAACGCCTCTCGATCCGACGGCATCCCGGCCCCAGCTCCCGGGCTTGGTTCCCTCCGTCGGCACGCTCGAGATCGAACGCGCTCGAACGCACCGCGTCCGCTGCCGGTTGTCGATCCAGTGGGCGAACAACAGCTTCTGCGGCACCGCCGAAGTCGTGGACGGCCCCGGCGCGCCTGTCGAGGCGGCAGCTCGCGCCACGATCGCCGCGCTCAACGGCAGCGGCTGGGCGCCGCTGCTCGCTCTGGAGGGGATTCGGACCACCGAGATCGCCGGACGCCGGTACGCGACCGTCGCCGTACGCGCCCACTTCGGGCGCAGCGTGCGCTACCTCGCTGGTGCCGCCGCAATCGAACACTCTGCCGAGGACGCCGCCGCCGATGCTACGTTGCAGGCAGCGGCGCCCTTATTGATCATGGCACAGCCTGGGCCGCGACACTCCCTCGCGGCCGCATCGTGATCGCGTTTTCACCATCCACCCGCAAAAAGGAGCCCCCGTTCTGCTTAGCGGAGACCCAGCAGCGTAGTAACAGCGGAGCGTCGCGACCTGCCTAGCACACACGGTCGACGCCACTCCGAAGGGAGGTGACGCTGGTGTTTTCGGCACTTTTTGAGTTCATCA
>VSDC01000067.1:0-8510 GCA_047459275.1 Gemmatimonadota bacterium | reverse complement strand
GACGCCGCGCCCGCCGGGCGTCCGACATTCTCGAGGAGATACAGATTGTCCGCCGCCGTCCGGTTCGGGTTGTACGCGCCGCCCAGGACGCCGAGGAGCATGTCGTAATCCCCGTCGCCATCGATGTCGCCGACGGTGGGGACGTTGTAGCCGCTGGTCAGGACCGGATCGCCGGGCGGGAACTGGATCGGCTCGCCGCGCAGGTTGGGAGCGGCGCAGGAGCCGGTGTTCTCGATGAGCAGGATCCCGGGCTCGAAGAAGTCGCCCCAGAAGAGGTCCTCGTCGCCGTCGCCCTCGACGTCGGTGAAGACCATGGTGTTCGCACCGTGCGCCGAAGCGCCGAGGGCGTTGACGATCTCGATGTTCTCGAAGCGGGTGGTGACCAGCGTGAACGGCGGCGGCGAGGCGCCCACGGGCCCCGTCGCCTCGTAGCGGGTGACGGTTCCGGTGAGCTGGCCGAGGAAGAGGTCCTGGAGCCCGTCGCAGTCGATGTCCGTCGCGTTCGGGATGTTCTGCCGGTCCGAGAAGATCGGCTCGCCCTGGTCGTCGAAGAGGGTGTCCGCTGCGGCGACGAAGCGCCCGCCGTCGTTGCGGTAGTAGCGGATCATACTGTAGGGGCGCTCGGCGAGGAGGTCGGGGTCGCCGTCGCGGTCGAGGTCGACGAAGCGGAACCACTCGCCCACGTCGAGCCCCTGGAACTTGTCGGTCCGCCAGACGAAGGCGCCGCCCGTGTTCTCGAAGAACATGACCTCGTCCGACCGCTCCTGCACGAAGAGGTCGAGGTCGCCGTCGTGGTCGATGTCGACGAGCTGCGGGCGCGGGTTGTTCAGCCCGCCGAGGAACGGGTAGGTGTACGCCCTGCCGTGCTCATCGAGCACGGGGAACGGGTCGATGCGGCGCACGAAGTGCTCGGCGGCCGCAATGGGAGCGGGGGCCGGGGCGGTCGTGAGGCCGGAGCCGCCCGCGCACGCGGGCGCGAGGGCAAGGACCAGGGCAAGGGCGGAGGCGGTCGCGCGGTCGTGGAACCCTCCGGCGCGTCGGGCCCGCCCGTCGAGGCTGCGGCTGGCCCCGGCGGCGCGCGCCTGCCCGGCTTGCGACCACCTGGGCCTGCAGGCGTTCCCACCCTGACGCGCCACGCCCGCCGTCCCTCCAGCTCGGCGCGCGTTTCCGGCCGCGAGCCGCCTCACCGCCCGCTCCGCGTCCCGATCCCCGTCGCGTACGCGCCGACGGGGATCACCTTCACGATCTCCCTGGCGAGCGCGTCGATCACGACGAGCGTGCCCGGCGCGCTGTGCGCCACGTCGTGGGACCCGTGGGCGCTGTGCTGTTGCTCGGTGTTGTTGTTCGAGATGTAGACCCAGCGGCCGTCGGGGGAGACCGCCGCGCCGTGCGGCTGGGCGAGCCCTTCGCCCCAGATGACGTCCGCCACGCTCCAGCTCCCGGCATCCACGACCGTGACCTCGTTCGCGCCCTTGCTCCCGAACCAGACCTGACGTCCGTCGGGCGAGAAGACCGGATGCCAGGGCTGCGCGCCCACGTCGATCATGCGGATCGGCCGCGGCGCCCGCGGGTCGGCCAGGTCGAAGACCAGGAGCTTGGCCGTCAGCTCGGCCGTGCCCACCATGGTGCGCCCGTCGGGCGAGATCGCGAACTGGACCAGCGTGTGCGTCGGGCCCTCCAGGTCGCCCAGCTCGACCGCTCCGTCCTCATGGCCCACCGCGGCGAACTGGTTCACCGCCAGGCTCGCCGTGTAGACGACGTCGCCCTGCGGCCGGACCGCCAGCGCGTGCGGCCGCGGGAAGACCACCTCGATCTCCTCCTCTATCTCCATGGTCGACCGCTTGATCAGCACGATGCTGCGCGGCGGGTTGACCGCGCTCATCGAGCGGCCGACGTAGAGGTAGTCCTCCGTCGGGTGCAGGGCGAGCATCCCCGGGACCTCGAGCTCCGCCTGCGCGACCAGCCGGTTCTCGCGGTCGAGCTTCAGGACCCGGTTCTCGCCGATCAGCGAGACGTACCAGTACGACCCGTCCGGCTCGACCACGATGTGGTGCGGCTTCGCGTTCGACGAGAAGCCGAAGTCCCGCAGGTCGAGGCGGCGGACCTCGACGTGGGCCTCCCGGTCCACGATCGAGATCGTCGCCTCGCCCTGGTTCGCCACGTAGACGTAATCCCCGGACCCGGAGGCCTGTCGGGGCGCGGCTTCCGCCGTCGACGGCATACCGACGAGCGCCAGCGTCCACGCGGCGGCCAGCGCCAGGAAATCTTTCCGGCGGTAAATCATGGTACTACCGATCCTTCTAGAACCAACGCCCGTTCACACCGACCGCCGCCCTGCTCACACCGACGGCCGGCGCTGCTTCACGAGGAAGACGCCCTCCTTGCCGCTCGTGACCACGATCACGCCACTTCGGAAGAACGGGTAGTTGCTCCACGAGCCGTCGAAGCCGGGCGTGTTCCCGCCGTAGGGCACGGTGTCGAAGAAGCCGATCTCCCGCGGCGCCACGCGGTTGCTGATGTCCACGATGCGCAGCCCCGCCACGTAGTGGGACTGGTACATCGTGTCGCCGACGATGTAGAGGTTGTGGTCGGAGGCCTCGGTCGCGCCCGGGAACTCGCCGACGAGCTGCGGATCGTCCAGGTCCTCGACGTCCCAGATCAGCGTGCGCGTGTTCTTGACCAGCCCCTGGAGCTCGTCCAGCTCGTCGTCCATGTAGAAGTAGCGGTGGTCCTCCGTCAGCCACCCCTGGTGCGAGTAGCCGACGTTGGGGTACGACGCGCGCGCGATGGCCTTGGGGTTCGCCTTGTCCGTCACGTCCGCGATGCTGAGCGCAGTCTCGTTGGCGCCGAAGCAGATCTCGCGACCCTGGTAGTCCGCATCCGGGCCGTGGTAGGTGACGCATTGCGCGTCGTGGGTGTAGCCGGTGCTCGCCCGGCCGGTCTGGGGATCGGCGAAGCACCCGGCGAACTTCGGGGTCTTCGGATCGCGGATGTCGATCATGTGCAGCCCGCCGCCGCACGTCTCGCCGCCGGCGCTCGCGCCGACCGCGAACGCGAAGCCGGTCTGCTCGTTGATCACGATGTTGTGGGCGCTGTTGATCCGGGTGTAATGCGCGTCAGGCGTGAAAGTGACCGGCGCGTCCTTGACGTTGCGCAGCCGCGTCAGGTCGAAGACCTGCATCCCGTGCGGACCGGCGCCGTCGGCCACGATGAAGGCGTGGTTCGCGTACACCTTGATGTCGCGCCACACGGACACGGGCGACTGCTCCGTCTTGGGCAGCTCGCCCAGGTAGACCGGGTTCTCGGGGTCCGAGATGTCGATGAACGCGGTCCCGTCCGTCCGACCGACGATCGCGTACTCGCGCCCGGTCTCCGGGTCCGTCCACCCCCAGACGTCGTTCAGCTCGATCCCGCGCTTGCCGCCGATGTCCTTCACGGGGAGGAAGGCGACGAGGTCGACGCCGTTGCATTCGAAGCCCGCCGCCCGTCCGTCGCGGCACTCGACCGTGCCGCCCAGGACCGCGGGGAACGACTCCGGCTCGCTCCACACCTTGTTGCGGAAGCGCCAGGTCCCCGACTCGTCCAGCGCGTAGACCGCGACCGTTCCGGCGCCGTGGTCGTCACCCGGCGCGGAAACCGCCGCGACCCTGCCGGCGATGGCGAGCCCGACGCCGAGGGCGGCCCGACGAGGCATCTCGCCGCGATCCAGCACGCGGGCCGTGGTCCATGCACCGGTCTCCGCGTCCCGGCTGAACCGATAGACCGTCCCGGAGGCCTGGTCGGAGAGCGGCGCGCCAACCCAGAGCTCGTCGCCGACCACCGCCAGCGACCCGCCGAACTGCGAGCGCGGCCCGCCGGCGAAGGGGAGCAGCCGCGTCACTTCCCGCCACTCGCCGCTCCCGTCATCGCGCGCGAAGACGAACACCGCGCCCGTCCCCTGGTCACGCCCCGGGGCGCCGGCCACGACCTCGTCGCCGAGGATCGCCACGCTCGCGCCCAGCAGCGCACCCTCGCCTCCCGTCCGCGCGACGAGCTTCGCCTCCTGGACCCACTGGCCCGAAGCGTCGCGCCGGAAGAGATACGCAGCGCCCCGGCGATTCCCCTCGAGCGGCGCTCCGACCACCGCCCGGTCGCCGGAGATCGCGAGGGCGATGCCGAACCCGGCGTTCGCATCGGCGTCCGAGGCGCTCAGCGTCGCCTCGTGCGACCAGCGCCCGTTCCGCTCCCGGCGGAAGACGTGGACGACGCTCCCCCCGCCGTTCGCGTGCGCCGCCGTGACCAGCGCGCGCTCGCCGTCCAGCGCGATCACGGCGCCCAGGCTGTCGCCGGCCGCCGCGCCCGGAACCGTGAGCCGCGCCACGTGTCGCCACGTATCGCCCTGACGCTCGAAGACGTGGACCGCGCCACGCGACTCGGCTTCCTCCAGCCGCGAGGCGAGGAGCGTCGTGCCGTGGGCCGCGATCGCCGCGCCGAATCCATCGGCCGGACGCGCGTCCGGCGCCGTCAGCTTCGCCGCCTCGACCCACCGGCCGCTCCCGTCCGCCCGGTAGACGTACACGATCCCGGAGCGCACGACGTTCGCCGGCTCGCTCACGAACACCACGCCGTCGCTCGCGGCTACGCCCATCCCGTAGTTCTGCGCCTGGACCGGCGTCGCGAGAGCGGCCAGCGTGACTGCCGTGAGGAATGTTCGGAGGGACTTGCTCATTGGTCCTTCTCGGTTGAGGGTTGCCGGTGAGGAGCGCCCGTCGGGTCGGGCGCGGAATCCATGCGCCGCCACGCCACGGCCGGCGCGGCGCCGCAAATCCCGAAGTATACGACTGCGAACCGCGGGTGGGAAGCGGGGAAGGGTACGAACTCGCGGTCTACCGCCAACGGGGCGCCAATTGCGGGCGGCTCTTTGCGCCCGCTCCGGTGTAATCCCCGCCGGGCGGCGGCCTGGTGTTGTACCCACCCGCGCCGCCGGGTAAGTTGTCGCTCCGTACGACCACGAATTCGTCCGTCGCCCTCGGCGGCAGCGCCGGGCGCGACGTCTGCCGAGGAGTGATCTGCACGATGTCGAAGCTGCATCGCGCCGCCCTGGTCCTCGCGCTGCTCGGACTCGGGCTCGCCGGGTGCGGCGCCGGGCCGCGTGACCAGGCCCCGGCCGACCAGGAATGGCGGGGGATGGTGCTCCCGCAGCCGATCCCCAAGCCGGACTTCGTCTTGACCGACACTGACGGGAAGCCGTTCGATTTCCGCGCCGAGACGGACGGCTACCTGACCCTTCTCTTCTTCGGGTACACCTACTGCCCGGACGTCTGCCCGGTGCACATGGCGAACCTCGCCTACGTCATCAGCGGGCTGCCGCGCCACTTGCAGAACCAGATCAAGGTCGTCTTCGTGAGCGTCGACCCCGAGCGCGACACGCCCGAGCGCATTCGCGAATGGCTCGACGCCTTCGACCGGAGGTTCATCGGGCTGCGGGGCACGAAGGAGGAGACCGATGCGGTGCTGAGGGAGCTCAAGCTCCCGACCCCCGTGTTCGAGGAGCCGGACGAGAAGGGATACTACCTGGTCGGGCACCCCTCGACCATCGTCGCCTTCACGCCGGACAACCAGGCGCCGGTCCTCTACCCGTTCGGCACGCGCCAGGCCGATTGGGCCTACGACCTGCCGCGGCTCCTCGAGATCCGCCCGCCGATCCGGGTCTCGCGTGCCTACGCCGCCGTCCCGGCCACGGGCGACCGGACTTCGCTCTATCTCACCATCGAGAACAACTCGGACGAGGACGACGCGCTCGTCGAGGTGAGCACGGACGTCGCCGGGCGCGTCGAGCTGCACCGCCAGGTGTCGAGCGGGGGGATGATGCGCATGGAGCGCGTCGCCGAGATCGAGGTCCCGGCCGGCGGAACGGCGACGCTCCAGCCCGGCGGCCTGCACATCATGCTCCTCGACCTGCGCCGCCCCCTCGCCGCCGGCGATGAGCTCGGCATCGACCTGACGTTCCGCAACGCCGGTCGGGTCCGCGCCCGCGCCGAGGTGCGGCCCTACGCCGAGCTCGAGGGACTCCTGGGCGATGAGGCCCGTGGAGCGGCGGCCGGAGCGGTCGGTCCCGCGTCCCGGGCAAGGGCCGGTGCAGGCACACCACCGTCGGGAGGTCGGTGACGATGCAGTTCCAGTGGTGGTGCGCCGCCCAGACCGCGGCGTGGGAATGGACGTGGAGGCCTTATCCCGGCGTCTGGATCTTCATCGCGGCGCTCGCGTTCGGGTATTGGGCGTTGCTGCGTCGGGCGAAGCGCCTGACGGGCGAGACGGTCGGAGGCGCGCGCGTCGCCTCGGCCGTGGCCGGGCTCCTCACCCTCTGGCTCGCCCTCGACTGGCCGATCGGCGCCCTCGGCGCCGGGTACCTGGCCAGCGTGCACATGGTGCAGTTCCTGTTGATCGGGATGATCGCGCCGCCGCTCCTCCTGTGGGGGCTCCCGCCGGCCGGGCTGCGCGTCTGGCTGGATGGAGGCGCGAGCGACTCGCCGGGGACCAGTTCGCCGATCGGCGCCGGCTTGCCGGGCGATGCCGTCGGCTATCCGGGCGGCGTGGGATTCCCGGGCGACACCGTCGCCGCCACCGCTGGCGTGACGGCCTCGCCCGGCGCCGCCGGCGCTACGGCCTCGCAGGGCGCCGCAGCCCGTGGAGCGACGACCCCGCGCGCTCCACGCCTCCTGCGCCTGGCGCGCGTCCTGCGCGTCGTCACGCACCCGCTCGTCGCCCTCTTCGTGTTCAACGCGATCGTGGGCGCCACGCACACGCCCGCGGTCAACGACACGCTGATGGTGACGCAACTCGGGTCGTTCGCGATCGACATCGCCTGGCTCGTCGGCGGGCTCATCTTCTGGTGGCCCGTGGCCGCCGCAGCACCGGCCCGTCCCAACTTCCACCCGCTGCTGAAGATCGGCTACCTGACCGCGCTCGCGATCGCGATGACGCCGGTCTTCCTGTACCTGACCTTCTCCGATCACCCTGTTTACGCGGTCTACGAGCTGGCGCCCCGCGTCAACGGGATCGATGCCCATGCCGACCAGCGCGTGGCCGGCCTGATCATGAAGGTCGTCGGCGGCTTCATCCTGATGGGCGTGCTGTCGGTCCTGTTCTTCCGGTGGGCGACGCGAGCCGGTGACGACATGACGGCGCTGCAGACCGCGAAGGCCGGCGCCGCCGAAGCCGCCGAGCCCGTAATGCGGTGAGGCGCGCCCTCGGGGCCTCCGGGCCGCGCGTCTACCCGACGACGGTGGACGGCCGCAGAACGAGCGCGCCCGCCGCGGGCCGGTGAACGGCCGCACTGCGGGCGCGTTCGCCCGGTTCCGGGGCGGCGCTCATACGAACACGGTGGGCGTTCCCCAAACGCTCGAACCAATAATGACTGTTGGAGGCTCCCCATGGGATTCATCATTCGCCTGCTGATCACCGCCGCCGCGCTCTGGGTGGCCGAAGCGCTCGTGCCCGGGATCGAGTACCGGGGCGGGATCGGCGGGCTGCTCGGCGTCGCGCTCATCTTCGGCCTCGTGAACGCCGTCGTCCGGCCGATCTTGGTCGTCCTGACGTGCCCGCTCGTCCTCCTCACGCTCGGGCTCTTCCTCTTCGTCCTGAACGCGTTCCTGCTCTGGCTGACCGGCGCGCTCTCCGGCGCCCTCGGGATCGACTTCCACGTCCAGGGCTTCTGGGCCGCGCTCCTCGGCGGGATCGTCATCGGGCTCGTGAGCACCGTGCTGAACGTGTTCGTGGGGAAGGAGGGGAAGAAGAAGGACTAGCGCGGTGGCGCGGGGGAGGGGGCGAGTCCGGGCCGGTAGGGAGCTGCGCGTCGCGGCGTCGCGGCGGCGGCGCGGGTGGGGCGGGGCGACCGGCGGGTCTCCGAGGGGCGAAGTGCGGCAAGTCGCGCGGCGAGGCGCGTCCAAGAGGGGAGTCGCAGGGTGCGCCGCAGAGGCGAAGTGCCGGCGGGAGGCCCATCCGCCCGTTCGGTGTGTGGCGCGCCCAGTGCCCCAATCGCACAATCGACGGCCGTCATCGGATGATGGTGCGATTAGGGTTCCTATAGGGATCCAATCGCACCATTTACGCCACCACGCGAGTTCGTTGATCGATTGGGGCATTCTGAGGACCCCAAGTGATCAACGATCGTGCAGAGGACGTTGATTGTGCGGTTGGGGACCCGGAATCGCTGGCGGGACGCCGCGGCCGATCCTCGTTCTGGCTCAACAGTGGCAGCACCCTGCGCTCAACCCTCCCTCGGGCTCAACAGTGGCAGCACCCGCGCTCAACCCTCCCTCGGGCTCAGCGGTGGCAGCACCCTGCGCCCAACTCTCTCCCGGAGCGCAACGCTGGCAGACCCCCGTGGCCGACCCGCATCCGGGCGCGGCGCATGGCCGATCCGAATGTCGTCGACCGCGCGCGGTGCGTCGCCGATCCCAGCGCCGTCGTCCGGGCGCGTCGCGTGGCGCAGCCCGTCCCAGCCTCGTTTTCCGGGCGCGGCGCCGTTC
>VSDC01000530.1:0-1740 GCA_047459275.1 Gemmatimonadota bacterium | reverse complement strand
CGTTCGCCACGTCGTCGCACCGCGTGATCCCGCCGAAGATGTTGAACACGATGACTTTGACGTTGGGGTCGCTCGTGATGATCTTCAGCGCGTTGACCACCTTCTCCGGGTTCGAGGAACCGCCGATGTCCAGGAAGTTGGCGGGCTCGCCCCCGTAGAACTTGATCAGGTCCATCGTGGCCATGGCGAGCCCCGCGCCGTTGACCACGTTGCCGATGTTCCCGTCGAGCTTGATGAAGGTGAGTCCGGCCTCCCTGGCCAGGGTCTCCGCCTCGGGCTCGGCGGACGTATCGCGCATCGCCGCAATGTTCGGGCGACGGAAGAGCTCGTTGTCGTCGATGTTGAACTTGGCGTCGATCGCCTTGACTTCGCCCTGGGGCGTGGTGATCAGCGGATTGATCTCGGCGAGGGACGCGCCGCTGTCGATGAAGGCCTGGTAGAGCTGCTGCAGGATCTTCGCGCACGCACGCTGCTGCTGAGCATCGTCGTAGAGCGACGTGGCGAGCCAGTAGGCCTGGTGCGGAAGGAGCCCGTACCGCGGGTCCACGACCAGCTTTCGGATCGCCTCCGGCTTGGTCGCCGCGACCTCCTCGATGTCCACACCGCCCTCCCGGCTGACCATGAAGACGGGGGCCTTCGAGGCCCGGTCCACGATGACGCCGACGTAGCTCTCGGAGGCGATCTCCTCGGCGGGTGTGACCAGCACCTTCTGCACGGTCAGGCCCTTGATGTCCATCCCGAGGATCTTCTCCGCATGCGCGCGGGCCTCCTCGGGGGTGGAGGCGAGCTTGACGCCCCCCGCCTTGCCGCGGCCCCCGGCGTGAACCTGCGCCTTTACGACCACCGGGCCGCCGTACTTCCGCGCGATGGCCTCCGCCTCGGCAGGCGTCGTCGCCACCTCCCCCGGAGGCACGGGGACGCCGTAGGCGCGGAGGATGTCCTTTGCCTGGTACTCGTGAATGTTCATGACCTCTTCGTCCTCAACTCATCCAAATAGAGCGACGCGCACCCGGCGCACACCCGACCCGGACGTGGCCGACCGCCCAGCCGCGTTCGCGCTCCATCACGCGCGCCCCTGCGTCACGATGATCCGATCGGACTGGCTGGCGCGCCCAGCTCAGGGTCGCCAGGCTCGACGACGACCTGCATGACCAGCGCTGCACCCGGGGCGAAAACGGTGTCACGCTCGGCGGCACCCTTCGCCGCGGGCCGCGCTAACATATTCCCACGTCCCGTCAGGTGCAACCCGTTTTCGGGAAGTTCGTCGATCCTATCGGCCCAGCCCACCGGGTCATCGTGGAGCAGCGGACCGCCTGATCCACGGCAGGAGCGACGTCACGGGGTCGCCGGGTTCACGGCGCGGCCGACTTCACCGCGCCGCGGGTTTCACGGCGTCGCCGACGCGGCGCCCCGGAGCAACGCCTTGAGTGCGTTCCAGCTCTCGCCGAAGCCGGCCCAGTCGCCGTTCCGAAGCTGCTGCTCCGCCTGGTTCAGCAGTTCGAGTGCGCGCCGATGCCAGTCTGCCGGCGTGGACGGCGGCTGGGGGCGTATCTCCTGCGGAGTTTCGGGTCTGGGCGCTGCACCAGGCGACCGGAGCTGACGTATCGCCTCCTCGAGCGTGGGCGCCATGCTCACGGCGCGGCCGTCGCTGACCACCACGCGGGCCAGCTCGGGGATGGGGCTTTCCCGCGCCGAGAGGAAGATGGGCTGCACGTAGAGGAAAGAGTTCTCCAGCGGCAC
>VSDC01000066.1:0-8587 GCA_047459275.1 Gemmatimonadota bacterium | reverse complement strand
TCCGACTTCAGCAGTCTCGTCCTCAAGCTCAAGGAATACGGCAAGTACGTCATCGGCGTCGGGATCCGCGACTCGGCATCGGACCTGCTGGTCCAGAACTGCGACGAGTACTACTCGTACTCCGTCCTCACGGGCCTGACGAAGGAGGACGATACGACGCGTGAAGCGTCGGACCCCTGGGTGCTGGCGGAGAAGGCGGTGAAGCAGATGGCCGCCGAGAGCGACGTCATGCGCTCGGACCGCCTCAAGCAGGTGATGCTGGAGCTTGACCCCAACTTCAACGAAAAGGATCTGGGGTACAGCAAGTTCAGCAAGTTCCTGGCGGAGGCGGCGTCGCGCGGCTGCCTGACGCTGAAGAAGGGGGAGAACGGGCAGTGGGAGGTGGCGCCGGTCGAGAAGAGGGATGAGGAGGTGTTGCCCGAACCCGTGGCGGAGCGCGACGCGCGGATGCCGAGGGAAGAGGGACGCCGTTCCCGCAGCCGCGGCCGGGGTCGCGGCGCCGCTTCGGACCGGCCGGAGGAGGCCGCCCCCGAGCGCGGCGAGCCGGTCGTTGAATCGGCTCCGGCGGCGGCGGAGGCCGTTCCGGCCGAGGCGGTAGCCGCGGCCGAGGACCGGCTCGCGGCGTCGTACGCACTGCTCCGGCGCGCCGTGGAGAGCGTCACGAAGGGAGGCGGCCCGGCTCGTGATTCGGACGTGAAGCGCCGGATGCTCGAGCTCGACCCGACGTGGGACGAATCGATCGTCGGGTTCAGCAAATTCAGCCGCTTCCTGCGTCAGGCGCACGATGCGGAGGTGATCGACCTCCACAAGACGGGGAACGGCGTGTACGAAGTCACCCTGGCCGGCGGCCGGGCGGGGAAGGGCGGTTCCGCTCGCTCCGAGGCGGCCAGGGCCCGCGCCGAGGAAGGCCGGAAGGAGGAAGGTCGTGCCGCGAAGCAGAAGTCCGCGAAGGCGGACAAGTCGGCTGCCAAGGCGGAGGAGCCGACCGCAAAGGCGGATACACCGTCTGAGCAGGCCGAGACTCCGCCTTCGCCGGTGGACGAACCGGCCGGGCAGGAGGACACGCCGGCTCCGGCTGCGCCCGTGGCTTCCGGGCCGACCGCAACCGTGCGGCGTCCGGTCGGCTTGGGGATCGGATTCCGGCCCGGCATGAGGAGGATCGCTCTCCTGTCGGGTCCGCCGCCGCTGCTTCCCGGCCAGGCGGTGCGCCCGAAGGGATTCCTGAACGGGAAGACGACGGAGGCGGCGGAATCCGCGCCGGCGTCTGCAGAGGCTCCGGCGACGGCGCAGCCTGCGTCTGCGGAGGCCTCGACCGCGAAAACGTCTGCTGAGGCGAAGCCGTCGACCCGGGCCAAGGGGAAGAAGGCCGGGAAAGCGGTCGGCAAGGCGGCCGAGGCCGTTGTCGAGCCCGAACTGGCGGGACTGCCGATGGATGCGGAGGGCGTCATCGAGTACCTGACGGGGCGCTACAAGGGCGTCGGGGTGAAGACGGCGGAGGCCGTGATCTCGGCGTTCGGCGCAGATGGCGTGTTCCGCGCGCTGTACACCGAGCCCGAGCGCGTACGCGAAGTGTTGGGTCAGCGCCGGGCGGAGGCGCTACTCAAGGGCTGGGAATCGGACCTGGCACAGCGTCGCGCCGAGGCCGCGGTGAAGGGCGATGCGGCTGAGACGGCGAAGATTGCAGCGGCCGACGAGGCGAAGGTGGCAGTCGTGGCAGTCGCCGACACGCCCGCGGCGAAGAAGCGGTCGGAGGCCGCTGCGGCGGCGAAGCCCTCGGCCCGCGCCGCGCAGGCGAAGTCGTCGCCGAAGGCGGGCGCGAGCAAGGGGAGCAACTCGGCGCGCAGAGCCGGAGCGTCCAAGAAGGCCGCCGCGTCGGAGGCGGTTGCGCCGGCCCCCGAGGCGGATACGGGCTCCGGCGGCGAAGCTCCCGCGGCCAACAAGTCGAGCCGGTCCCGCTCGCGTGGGCGCCGCGGCGGCCGCAAGCGCGGAACGAAGGTGGAGGCCGGCGGCGACTGATGCCCCGCCGGACCGGAGGCGCTCCGCTTCCGAGGAGTTTCTACGATCGACCCGCCGAGGAGGTCGCACGCGACCTCCTCGGCGCCGTTCTGGTTTCGACCCTCGGCGGTGCAACGACGGCGGGGCGCATCGTCGAAGCCGAGGCGTACATCGGGCCGCACGACCCGGCGTCGCACGCGGCGGAGCGCATCGGCCGCACGCCGCGCAACGAGGCGATGTTCGGGCCGCCGGGGATCGCCTACGTCTACAGGATCTACGGCGTGCACTGGTGCCTGAACGTCGTCACCGGCGCGGAGGGGTACCCGGCCGCCGTGCTCATCCGGGCAGTCGAGCCCCTCGAGGGGCTGGATGCCATGCGCCGGCGCCGCGGCGACGATTGCCCCGATCGCGCCCTCACCAACGGTCCTGGCAAGCTCGCCGCGGCGATGGGGATCACGGGGCGGGAGAATGGCCATCCGCTGGACCGGCCGCCGCTCCTGATCCTCGAAGGGGAGCCGGTAAACCCCGGCGAGATCGCGGTCGGTCCCCGGATCGGGGTCACGCGCGCCGTCGACTGGCCCCTGCGCTTCTTCGTACGCCGCAACCCCTGGGTCTCCCGCTGACATCGTGGATACGCTGCCGATCGCCGACCGCGCGCGCCGCCTCCATCGCGACGCCCTCGTCGTGGACCTCCACGCCGACACGCCGACGGAGTTCTTCCTCGACGACGGCTACGACTTCGGGGAGCGGCACGACCTCGGGCACGTCGACCTGCCACGGCTGCGAGACGCCGGGGTCGACGTGCAGTTCCTCATCTCCTGGGTGCCCGCCGAGCTGGCCGCGACGCCAGGGGCATCGTTCGGGCATGCCGAAGCTCTCATCCGGGCGATTCATCGTGTCGTCTCGGCCACACGGGGCGCCCGCCTCGCGGCCGACGCCGCCGGGATCCACGAAGCGCGCGGCGCCGGCGACGTCGCCGTCATGATCGGCGTGGAAGGCGGGCACGCCATCGAGAACTCGCTGGAACGGCTCCGGGAGCTGCACGGCCTCGGGGCCCGCTACCTCACCCTGACCTGGAACAACACGAACGACTGGGCCGATGCCGCCGGAGACCACGCAAGGCACGGCGGACTCACCGCCTTCGGCCGGGAGGTCGTGCGCGAGCTGAACCGGCTGCGCATGATCGTCGATCTCTCGCACGTCGCCGAGTCGACGTTCTGGGACGCGATCGACGCCAGCTCGGCGCCCGTCGTCGCCACCCACTCGAACGCCCGCGCCCTCTGCGACCACCACCGGAACCTATCCGACGAGCAGATCCGCGCGGTGGCCCAAACGGGCGGCGTGGTCGGCGTGAACGCGTTCCCCGCCTTCCTCGACACCGATTATGGAGCGGCGTTCGAGCGCATAGACGCGGAAACGAAGGCGCTCGAGCGGCGCCTGCACGCCCGGCACGGCGACGCCCGTCGGGCCAGGGACGAAGCGCGCCTCTGGCGCGACCGGCAACTCGCTTCCCTCCCACCGATCCCGCTATCGCGACTCGCGGACCACGTCGAGCACATCGCCGACGTCGCCGGCATCGAGCACGTCGCCCTCGGCCTCGACTTCGACGGGATCCTCACCACGCCGGAGGACCTCCCGCACATGGGCGCGCTGCCGCGCCTCACGGAGATCCTGCTCGCACGCGGCTGGAGCGAAGCGGACCTCCGGCTGGTCCTGGGCGGGAACGCGCTTCGTGTGATCAGGGAAGTCATCGGCTGAAGTAGGTGGCTTCGGGAGGAATTGCGGTGTGGCGACTGGCACGCCATCTGCGCCAAATGTTTCCGGCGCGACGAGCGTCACGACGCACCCAGTTCCGAGGAGGTGAGGCTATGGCGACTGTGCCGGGGCCCAACCCGGACAAGCCACTGCCGCAGCCGGGCGCGCCGGGAAAGGAGATCCCGGTCGAGCCGGAAGAGGAGCCGGATCACATCGGACCGGAACGCTCGGATGATCCCGATTGGCTGCCGAAGCCGTACGATCCGGAGCGAGAGTACGAGGAGCCCGGGGTTCCCCTGGGCCGGATGTAGATCGAGGCAGGGCATACCGGCCCCTCGGCGTTGAGTCGTTCGACGTCCGAGGGGCTTCGCACATCACCGGCGCCCTCGCGCCACATCCGGGGGAACAGAACTTGCCCGGGACGCGGCGGCCGCGTCCGGAGGGCTAGCCACGTCGGCGTGTTCGAGGGGGATCAGGTGGATCCGGTCATCGAAGGGCGAGGGGCACGATACACGGTGGATGAGTTGCGCCGCCAGGTCGAGGCGCTGGGTCCGTGGTTCCACGACATCGATCTCGGCGAGGGCGTCCGCACCGCACCGAACCATCCGCTCGGCAATTTCCTCGAGGAGATCTGGGCCCACGTCGGGCGTTACCTGCCGGAGGACCTGACGGGCAGCACGGTCCTGGACATCGGGTGCAACGCGGGGTTCTACTCGCAGCAACTGCGGCGGCGCGGCGCGACCGTCCTGGGGATCGACCACGACGAGCGCTATCTGGCCCAGGCGCGGTTCGCCGCCGAGGTCAACGGCCTGGACATCGAGTATCGGCTCATGGACACGTACGATGTCGATCGTCTGGAGCAGCGATTCGACTACGTGTTGTTCATGGGCGTCTTCTACCACCTCCGGTATCCGCTCTACGCTCTGGACAAGGTCGCGAAGCTCGTCGGTCGCCGGCTGGTGTTCCAGTCGATGGTGCGCGGGGTAGGCGGCACGGTTCCGGTCCCCGACGATGCGCCGATCACCGAGCGCGCGATGTTCGAGCATCCGCGCTTCCCGGCGATGTACTTCATCGAGAAGCGCTACGCGGGCGATCCGACGAACTGGTGGGTCCCGAACGAGGCGGGTATGGAGGCCATGCTGAGGTCGGCCGGGCTGCGGATCGTCGCCCATCCGTTCACGGAGTTGTGGATCTGTGAGCCGGCGACGACGACGCCGTCGTCCGAGGCGCCCGTGCGCCGCGGCGCGCGTAGCGGTCCGCGACCCAGCGGGTGAAATAGGCGAACTCGCCGACGTCGCGGGGCGGAGAGGTGTGGTGCGGGCGGATCCCGACGGAAGGCGGCGTGAAGCAGAGGGTCACGGTGGTCTGGAAGGATTCTAGCGCCTCGACGATGCGATCCAACCAGGTGATGCCCCCCGGGAGGTGCCATTCGGCCCAGGACAGCCCCGTTCGCACGTGACGGACGCCGAGCCGGTACAACCATTCGACGGTTGCTTCCAGACGGTCGTGGTCGTGGAAGTGGAACCACTGACAGATTCCGAGCTCGGGATCGAAGTGCTGGAGTGCGGGCTTGGGCGAGCCGTCGGCACGCAGGAGCCCGAAGTGGAAGTGGCGCCAGTAGGCGGACCCTTCGGCGGCGCCATGGCGGGTCGTCGCTTCGCGCTCGGGGGCGAGGTCGAAGAGGGAGTACCAGTGGACGCGTTCGGCGGCGCCTTTGAGGATGGGCGTGAGGCGACGGAGGCCCCACTCGAGGTTGTGCTCCGATGCCCAACTGCTGACGCCCACCTCCGTCACCCATACGGGCATGCCGAATTCCTCCCGGATTGCTTGGATCTTCGCGGGCCAGTCCTCGGGGTGCCAGAGGTTCCAGTCGAACGGGAAGCCATGGAGCGCGATGGTGTCGAGGCGGCCGAGGAGGCCGTGCCGGCGGAGCAGTCGGAGGAACTCGGGATCGATCGGGCTGATCCCGCCGAGGACGATGCGAACTCCCGGGGCGGTGGCGCGGATTTCCTCTGCGGCCAGCGCCGCCATGCGCGAGAAAATGGACCAATCGGGGTCCAGGTCGCGGTCCCAATGGGAAAGGTTGTTGGGCTCGTTCCACAGCATGATCGCTTCGATCATGGCTTCTCCGAGGGAGTGAGGGGAGCGATCAACGGGAGCTGTCGAGCGGCGTGGTAGGTGCAAGGCGCGTTCCAGGCTCATGCCGCGTGGTACAGAATTTGAAGGTCGCCGCGGCGGCAATCCCGACTCTCGCCGGGTGAATCGAGGCACAGATTTTCCTGGAGGACCCGCCCCAGAATCGCTGCGAATACGAAGGGCTTACGAGCCGGTAACGGGCGGCACCGCGACCCTGGCGGAGTGATCGCTGGGCCCACGGAGTCGAGCCATTGGTCCTGGAACGGGAGGCGCGGCCGCGACCCCGAGACTGCGGAGAAGGGCATGAGCGTGGGAAGAGATAGAGCGGTGGTGGTCACGGGGGGCGCGGGGTTCATCGGCAGCAACCTTGCCGATGCGCTTCTTCGGGCGGGGGAGCGGGTGATCGTCTTCGACAACCTCTCGCGGCCCGGCGTGGAGCGGAACCTCCGGTGGCTGATGCAGCGTCATCCCGGGGGGCTGGAAGTCGAGATCGGGGACATTCGCGACGCGGAGCGAGTGGCCCGCGTGGTGAGCCGGGCGCACACCGTCTTCCATCTCGCGGCACAGGTCGCCGTCACGTCGTCGGTCGCCGATCCCTTGCACGACTTCGCGGTGAACGCGCAGGGGACGCTGAACGTGCTCCAGGCTGCACGTGGTTCGGGCGACCCGCCGGTCGTGCTTTACACGTCGACGAACAAGGTATACGGCGCACTGGTCGGGGTGCCGGTGGTCCTGAATGGGACGCGGTACCTGTTCGAGGATCGGCGGCCGGGGATCACTGAGGACCAGCCGTTGGACTTCCACTCGCCGTACGGCTGCTCGAAAGGCGCGGCGGATCAATACGTTCGGGATTACGCGCGCATCTACGGCCTGCCGACGTGCGTGTTTCGCATGAGTTGTATCTATGGCCCGCGGCAGTTCGGGAACGAGGACCAGGGGTGGGTGGCGCACTTCGTGATCTCGGCGCTGAGCGGACGGCCGATCACGCTGTATGGCGATGGCAAGCAGGTGCGGGACATCCTGTTCGTGGATGACCTGATCGAATTGATGCTGCTGGCGGCGGAGCGCGCGCGCGCAACACCGGGACGGATTTACAACGTTGGGGGTGGTGAGCAGAACGCGATCTCGCTGGTCGAGCTGCTGGACCTCCTGGAGCGGGAGCTCGGACGGAGGATTCAACGGGTCCATGCGCCATGGCGGCCGGGTGACCAGCGGGTCTACATCAGCGACATCGAGAAGCTGAGGCGCGAGCTGGGCTGGGTGCCGAGAGTGACGAAAGAGGAGGGGATCCGGCGGCTGATCGCATGGATCGAGGAGCACGCGGCCTTCCTCATCGCGAACGGCGCTACGCGGGCAAGACAGCCGCTCTCGGCGTGACCCGATCTCAACTCCGGCGGCGAGCCGGGGTCTGAAGGCATGCGAATCCTGATCACCACGGACATCGCGGGCGGGGTGTGGACCTACACTGAGGAGCTAGTGCACGGGCTGCTGGCTCGCGGGCATGAGGTATCGCTGGTGGTCGTGGGCGGCCGCCCGGGTCCGCGGCACGAGCACTGGCTCTCCTGCCATCCCGAGGTGTCGGCGACGATCGTGCCTTGCCCGCTCGAGTGGATGCCCGAGCCGGAGCCGGGGCTGTCGGCGTCGGTCGAGGAGGTGCGGCATCGGGTGCAGGAGGCCGGGGCGGATGTCGTACACCTGAACCAGTTCTACTACGGCGCGTTCGACCTGGGCGCACCGGCCGTCGTGGTAGCGCACAGCGATGTGGTGAGCTGGTGGCAGTCGGTCAGGGGCGTGGACCCGCCGGACGATCCCTGGTTCGCTCGCTATCGGCGCTGGGTCGCGGCGGGGCTCCGGGGCGCGGCCCTCCGCGTCGCGCCGACGGCGTGGATCGCCGGCCGCATACGTGAGATTTACGGAACCGGCCAGATCCACGTGGTGCACAACGCGCGCTCGCCGGGACTGTTTCAACGGTTTCCGGGCCGCCCCCCGCTGGAACGCGGCCCGCGGCAAAGGCTGGTCGTCACCGCGGGGCGGCTCTGGGATGAAGGCAAGGGGGCGCGCGACCTGATCCCGGTGGCCGCCCGGCTCCGTGGGGAGGCCCGGTTCGTGGTGGCGGGGCCGGTCGAGCACCCGGCGGACGGTGACGACTTCCCCGTCGACGCGCCCGGGATCGAATGGGTCGGCGCACTCGATGCGAACGAGGTGGCGAGCCTCCTGGTCAGGGCGCAGATCTACGCGGCGCCTGCTCGCTACGAGCCGTTCGGGCTCGCCCCACTAGAGGCCGCCCTGGCCGGGTGCGCTCTGGTGATGAGCGACATCCCAACTTTTCGCGAGCTGTGGGATGGCTGCGCGCTCTTCCATCCCCCTGGCGACGTCGATGCGCTCGTGGATTCGGTGAGGGAATTGCTCGGCGACGACGTGCTTCGGGCGGACCTCGCCGCCGCCGCACTGGCGCGGGCTCTCGAGCGGTACACACCGGAACGCATGGCCGCCGAGTACGAGGCTCTGTACCTGGACGTCGTGAAGCGATCCAGCCAACGCCTCGCGGTGGTCGAGTGATCCCATGAAATTCGTCTTGTTCGCGCACTCCCTGATCAGCGATTGGAACCACGGGAATGCTCATTTCCTGCGCGGTCTGGTGCGCGCGCTCCAGAAGCGCGGGCACGAGGTCGTGGCATGCGAACGCTGGCGGAGCTGGTCG
>VSDC01000065.1:0-8597 GCA_047459275.1 Gemmatimonadota bacterium | reverse complement strand
GCGCACCACCGCCGCGGCCACGGCCCGCCGGTCTAGCGCCGTCTCACGGGCCGCCAGCGCCGCGGCCAGCGTCGCGCGCATCACCGGCGCCGCGGCGAGGCCCCCGTAATACGCACCCTTCGGCCGGTCCAGCCGCACCAGAAACGCGAACTGCGGGTTCTCCGCCGGGAAGAACCCCGCGAACGACGCCGTGTAGCTCCCCGATTCGTACCGGCCGTCCCGGACCTGCCGCGCCGTCCCCGTCTTCCCCGCCACCCGGAACGGACCCAGCCCCGCCGCCTGCCCGGTCCCCGCCTCGACCACGTCGACCAGCGCCGCGCTGATCTCCCGCGCGACCTCCTCCCGGACCACCCGCCGCACCGGCTGCGGGTCGTACCGCGCCACGACCCGGCCGCCCCGCGTCCGAACCTCCCGAACCAGGCGCGGCTCCATCAGCACGCCGCCATTGGCGAGCGCCGCGTACGCCAGCACCATCTGCAGCGGAGTGACCGAGACCTCGTACCCCATCGCCAGGCTGCTCTGCGAATAACCCGACCACCGCTCCGGCCGGCGCAGCAGCCCCGACGCCTCGGACGGATACGTCACGCCCGTCGGCGTCCCGAACCCGAAGTCACGAAGGTACGCGTACTGCTCCGCCGGCTTGAGACGCCCGGCCACCTTCGCCATCGCGATGTTCGAGGAGTAGCGCAGCGCTTCGCGGAGGGTCAGCCACTCGTACCCATGCACGTCCGTGATGGTCCGGCCGCCGGTGACGTACCGCCCCTTCTCCGCGTACACGCTGTCCGACAGCGTCGCCCGCCGCTCGTTCAGCAGGGCGGCGGCGACGAACGGTTTGATGGTCGAGCCCGGCTCGTACGGCTCCGTCACCGCGAGCCAGCTACGCGTGCCGTCGCGCCGTACCGTCGCCGCCGCCAGGATCTCCCCGGTCTCCGGGTCCGCAAGCACCAGGTCGCCGCCCACCGCCTCCGTCTGTTCGACCGCGCGACGGAGCGCGTCGTCGGCGATCTCCTGGAGCGCATGATCGATCGTCAGGAACACGTCGTGGCCCGGAACCGGCTCCTGCACCGTGATCACGGCTCCCGGGATCGGCCGGCCCAGGACATCCCGCCGCGCCACCGCTTCGCCCGGCCGGCCCGCGAGCAGCGAATCGAACTCCAGCTCGATCCCTCCCTGCGCGCGCCCGTCCGCGCCGACCCGGCCGATCAGCTCCATCGCCAGCTCGCCGTGCGGATACAGGCGCTCGATCACCCGCTCGAAGTGGACGCCGGGCTCGCCCGCGAGCTGCTGCCGCGCGACCTCGTCGTAACGGCCCGGGAGAATCACCCAGGACCGCTTCGGGTCCACGGCCCGCCGCGCCTGCGCCGCCGTCAGCCCCAGGACCTTACGGAGACGCGCCACCAGCGCGTTCGCATCCCGCACTTCCTTCGGCGCGACCGCGATACGGTACGCTTCCCGGGTCGCCGCGAGGGGCACGCCGTTGCGGTCGTAGATCGTCCCCCGCGGCGCCGGCAGCTCCACACGCTGCCGCTGCTGGCCGACCGCTCGCGCACGCCACGCCTCCCCCTCCAGCACCTGGAGCTGGAACGCGCGGCCCAGGACCACGAGCCCGACCACCAGCATCCCGAGCAGCAGCGCACGCCGCCGCCACGCATGCGAGCGCGCCGTCACCCTCACCGCGCCACCCCCTCTTCCACCGACGGAGCGCCCATCGGCAGGATCACGATCTCCGCACCCGATGGCACATGCATCCCAAGCTTCGCGCCCGCCTCGGCCACCACTCGACTCCGGCTCTCCAGATGGCGGATCCGCTGCATCACCGCCGCACGCTCCGCCTCCAGCACCGCTCGTTCACGCCTCACCGAGTCGAGCCCGCGCAACACCTCGAGCGCCCGGCTCTGGCGCCAGATCACGAGGCTCAACGACGCGAGCAGCGCCGCGAAACCAAGGGCCACCCGAATCACACCCGGCTGCCCTCGCATCACGCCGCCTTCCGCCACGCCCGCAGCCGCGCACTGCGCGCCCGCGGATTCCTTTCCACCTCTGCCGCCGTCGGAACCACCGGCTTGCGCGTCAGCGTCTCGCCCAGCGGTCGACCCCGACAACGGCACACCGGAAGCTCCGGAGGACAGATGCAAGCCCGGCTCCACTCGCGGAACGCGTCCTTCACACGCCGGTCCTCCAGCGAATGGTACGAGAGGACCACGAGGACGCCCCCCGGCTCCAGCGCATCCCGCAACGCCGGCAGCGCACGCTCCAGCGCGCCCAGCTCGTCGTTCACCGCGATCCTGAGCGCCTGGAAGATCCGCGCCTTGTCCTGCACCGTGAGCCGGCCGCCGTAGACCCGCTCCAGCACTTCGACCAGGTCGTCGCTCGTGCGGAACGGAGCCTCCGCACGGCGCTTCACCACCTCCGCGGCCAGCCGCCGCGACCGACGCTCCTCGCCGTACCGCCAGAAGAGGTCCGCGAGCTCCTCCTCCGGGAGCTCGTTCAACAGATCCGCCGCCGTCGGAACGCCCCGAGCGGCCGGCCCTGCCATGCGCATGTCCAGGGGAGTGCCAGGACGGAAGGAAAAGCCGCGCACCGGTTCATCCAGGTGCCGCGATGATACGCCGAGATCCAGGAGCGCCCCCGCCAGCGGCTCGCTCAACGCCTCCGCCGCATCGGCGAAGTTCGACAGCCGCAGCTCAAACCGCGCGCCGAATCGTGCCAGCCGCCGTGCCGCCACTTCCAGGGCCTCCGGATCCTGATCCACTCCGATCACGCGGGCATCCGCGCCCGCGTCGAGGATCGCCTCACTGTGTCCGCCGTCGCCCAGCGTACCGTCGAAGTACAACCCGCCCCGTTCGGGACGTAGATACTCGAGCACCTCCTGCAGCATCACCGGCACATGACGGACCCCTCCGTCCATGCCGCCTACCGGAAGATCTGTGGCGCGAACCGCTCGAACTTCTGCGCTCCCTCCCGTAGCGCTTCCTCGAACCGGTTCGGATTCCACAGCTCGATTTTGTCCAGTGCGCCGACCAGCAGAACCTGGCCGTCCAGCTCCGCAGCCTCCTGCAACCGCGCGGGGATCAGGATCCGACCCTGGCTGTCCGGAACCACCTCCACCGCGTTCGCCACGACCGAGAGCACCCACAGCCGCGCTTCGGGCTGATGGCGTACGAGTTCCTTCAGCCGCTCCTGCACGCCCATCCACTCCGACTCCGGATAGAGCGCCAGCGACGGCCGGTAGGCCTGCACCATGATGAAGCGCTGGTCCCCCGCCTCTCGACGGAACGCCGCCGGCAGGCTGACCCGACCCTTTTCGTCGAGCTGGTAGGTGTAGCTCCCCAGAAAGGTCACTCCCCTCTCCTCGGGGTCGGAGTCCGCGTCGTCGGGGCTCCCGGTGCTTGGGGTATCGGTGGGCTCCCCACTTTTCCCCACTTCTCCCCACCGCGGCCCCCAAGCTATTCATCGCACCCCACCCGGTCAAGGCTTTTTTGCAAGTCGATGCAGGCCAAGAATTTGCACTCGTGCCACGGCGCCGGCGCCGGCGGCGACCCGCGCCGGGCCACCCGATTCCGACCGCCCCGGGAGGAACATTTTGCCGCTCTCGATCGCGCTGATCATGCACCCGAGGGGCGACGCGCACCGGCTCCAGGAGCTCCGCTCGATCGTCGCGCGGCTCCGGGCGGATGGGCACGTGGTGCGGCCGCATCTGACGTGCGGGGCGGGCGACGCCACCCGTCTGGCGCGAGAAGCGGCGAGGGCGGGAGTCGATCTGGTGATCGCCGCCGGCGGCGACGGCACGGTCAACGAGGTCGTCAACGGGATCGGCCGGTTGCAGCGCCCCCCGCGCCTCGGGATCCTGCCGATCGGCACCGGGAACGACTTCGCCCTGGGGCTCGGAATCCCCCAGGATCTCGTGGAGGCGACGCGCGTTGCGGTCGGGGGGCGGCCGCTGGCCGTGGACGTGGCCCGGGTGAACGAACGCCTCTTCGTCAACGTCTCGACGGGGGGCTTCGGCGCAGAGGCAACGGAGCACACGCCCGACGAAGCGAAGCGACTCCTCGGCCCCCTCGCCTACCTCGTCACCGGGGCGAAGGAGCTCGTGGAGCTGCGCTCGACCCGGGCCCGCTTCTCGACGGATGGGCGGCTGTACTACGACGGTGAGTTCCTCCTCTTCGCGGTGGGGAACGCACGGCGGACCGGAGGCGGGAGCCTTCTCACGCCGCGGGCGGAATTCGGGGACGGCCAACTCGATCTGCTCATCGTGGAGGCCATGCCGCGCCTCGAGTTCCTGGCGCTCCTCCCGGACCTCCGCGCCGGGACCCACCTCGGGAGCCCCGGCGTGCGCTACACGAGGGCGGCGTCGATCACCGTCGCGCCCTCGGGCGCGCTCGCGGTGAATGCGGACGGCGAGCCCGTGCAGGCGTCGCGATACCGTTACTCGATCTGCCCGAGGCCGCTCACGGTCATGGTGCCGTGAGCCCCGGCTCACCGGGGCCGGGTCACGGCCGTGGTGCCGTAAAGCCGCGGTCACCCGGCCGGGTCACGGCCGTGGTGCCCGCACGCCCCGTGTTGCCGGGGCAGCGGCGTTCGCAGGAAGCAAGAAGGCCGGGGGCGTGGCCTCACGCCCCCGGCCAACTCTCCACCCGCCTCGAACCCGGCGGGCCGCTCTCGCGCCGCGCCTCAGCGGCCGCGCTTGATCAACAGCTCCTGGATCTCGATGTACTGGTCCACGGCACCCAAGAGCTGCTGGAGGCTGTTCGCGATCGACGCGTTCGTGTCCGCGAACGGCTTCGACTTCTGGAGGTGGTCGCGCGCCTGCTGGAAGATCGGCAGCGCCTTCTGGGCCGACGCGGCCGTGCTCGGCGCCTGCACCTCCTCACCCTGGACGTAGAGGATGTAGCCGATGTAGAAGTTGGCCATCCCCTGATTCACCGGGTCTTCGGCGAGGTCGAGCGCCGCGCGCAGATAGGGCAGCGCGCCGTTGTAGTCCCTCTTCTGGAACTTGTCGTTCACGCCGATCGCGAGGAAGGACCGCGCCGCCTGATCCGCGGTGATCTCTCCGGCCTCGACTGCGCTACGGAACGCCGTCTTGGCCGCATCGATCTGGCCCCGCTGGAGGATCCACTGCGCCTTACGCGCACGGATGTTCGGCGTGTTGGGGTCCTTCGCCATCACCGAGTCCAGTGCGGCGAGCGCCTCGTCCAGTCGGCCGGCCTCGTTGAGCGCCGTCGCGTAGGCGACCCAGAGCTGGACGTTGTCCGGCTGGAGCTCCACGAACTCCGCGCCCCGGCTGGCCGCTTCCTGCGTCCGCCCGAGCTGCGTCAGCGCATTGACGTACTGGACCGTGAAGTTCGGTTGGAGCGAATCGGGCTGCGTCGCCAGGACCCGGTCGAAGTAACCGAGCGCCTTCTCGTAGAAGCTGGCCGCGGCCGGAGACAGGTCATTGCCGCTCTCGCCCTCGGAAGCGTTCGACTGCACCTTCGCCGCAGCCGCAATGGCGTAGTAGCCCGCATACTCGAGGAGCGTCAGGTCGACGGAGTCGCCCTCCATCCCGGCCTCGGCGATCTGGAGCGCACCCTCGGGGTCGCCCGCTTTCGCCGCATCGTTGGCGATCGTGATCCGCACCCGCGCGTCGCCAGGATTCAGCTCGAGATACCGGCCGTAGTACTCACGAGACTCCTGCAGGCGACCCATCTTCGCCGCCACGTACCCCGCGGCCTGCAGAGCCTCCTGGTGGATCGGGTTCCGCTCGAGGACCTTGTTCAGCGTGTTCAACGCCTCCTCGTCCTGGTCCATCTGCATGAGAGCGTAACCCCGGCCGTACAGCGCCGTCTCGGCGTTCGGGTCGATCGCCAGCGCCGCGTCGCACCGCCGGAGCGCCTCCTCCCACTGCTGGCTACCGATGTTCTCCATGCAGTAGGCGGTGTAGCTCAGCAGATCGACGTAGTTGCGGAACGATTCGAAAATGTTCTGCGCAGCCTGCTTGGGATCGGAAGCGACGAAGGTCGGAACCCTGAACTCGTAGTTCTCGCGCGGGCTGATGAACTGGGCGTTCACCTCGAACCCGCCAGGCGCCTCCGCGTACGTGCCGCACATGACCAGCTCGAAGCCGCGCTGGGCCGCGAGCTGACGCGCCGTGATGCAGTTGATGAGGTCGTCCTCCTTGAGCTTGTACTGCTTCAGCGCGTCATTGAGGTCCTTCTTCTCGACCGGCCGGTGCGTGGGAAGCTCGTCGATCAGCTTCCGCAGCTCCTTCGACACATCCTCGCCGAAGTTCTTCTTGACCTCGCCTTCGCGGGCGAGCGACTTCGGCACGAGCACGCGGAACCGATCCTGCGCCGCAGCGGGCGACGCCAGAACCAGTCCGCCGCCGGCCACCAATCCAAGCGACAGGATCAGTGTAAGTCGACGAAAGTCGCGGAAGTGCACCATTGCGGGGATCTCCACGGTTGCAGGAAACATGTCACGGCCGCGGCGGCGGCCTGCCGAGTTGCTCCGAAATCCTCTAAACCGGCCAAGCACGAAAAGTTCATTGCCCGGAGCCGGCTCGACCGGTCCGGGTGCATGGCGATTCGTGCGCCGGGACCCGTATTCCCTGTCGCTGAACACACAATTGTACGAAGCACCCGGGACCTTCGCAAGTCTGTCCGGCCGGGTGTTCCCTGCAACTGTCGATCCGCCGTGGCACCGATCAGGCACTCGGCGTCGGTGAGGGATCTGCCGTCACGCGGAGCAGGCCGCTCTATCGAACGCGCAAGGCGGCCCGTGGCGCCGCCACGTGGAGATCACTTGTTTCTCGCAGCCGTTCGTCTATCTTCGTGCCATGCCCATCGCGTACCTCGACGGGTCCAGGCTCCGGAGGGCCCTCATCGCGGCGTGCGACCACACCGAGCGCTGCCGTGCCGATCTCAACCGTATAAACGTCTACCCCGTTCCGGATGGTGACACCGGGACGAACCTCGCGCTGACGGCCCGCAGCATCGCCGACGGACTCCGGTCGACGCGGGAGCGTGGAGTCGGAGCCGTCGCCCGGCGTGCCGCGGACGCCGGCATCCTGGGAGCCCGGGGCAACTGCGGGATGATCCTCTCGCACTTCCTCCTGGGCTTCTCGGCGGCCGTGGAGGGACGCAATCGGCTGAGCGTCTCCGAGTTCGTCGTCGCCTTGCGCCGTGCGGCCGACCACGTCTACGCGGCGCTGGAGCGGCCGGTCGAGGGAACGATCCTCACCGTGATCCGCGAGACGACGGAAGAAGCGGAGCGCGCCCAGACATCGGACTTCGCCGAGTTGCTCGACCGGTTGGTCGCCCGCGCCCGCGAGGCGCTCGCCCGCACACCGGAGCTGCTCCCCGTCCTGCGGACCGCCGGCGTCGTGGACGCCGGCGCCAAAGGCTTCGTCCACCTCCTCGAAGGCATCCTCCACCTGATCCGCGGCGATTCGCCCGCCGCTGCCGCGACTTCCGAAGGAGCCTGGATCGAGGCGGACGACAACGGCGCCCGAAGCACGGTCGATAGGGCACCCCGGGGCGGGCTCGACGACGACGCCGCGCCTCCGCGTCCTGCGCCCGGCATGGCCGGGCCCCTGGCGCCCGGCGCCGACCGGCCCCAGGACACGGCCGCCGCCCGCGTCGACGTATCGGATCAGTACCGGTTCTGCACGGAAGCACTGGTCCGCGGGGACGCACTGCCCCCGGCGGACGTCGTGCGCTCGGCGCTCGCGGGGCTCGGCGATTCGCTGATCGTGATCCGTGGCGCCGACGTCCTCAAGATCCACGTCCACACGGATGATCCGGACACGGTCTTCGCGCGTCTCCGGGAGTTCGGCGAGCTGGCGGCGCACAAGGCGGAAGACATGCACGCGCAGCACGCCGCCATCGAGCGCGCGGCCGCGTCGCACGCACACCTCGCCCGGCCTCCTCTCGCCATCGTGACCGACAGCGTTGCGGACCTGCCGGACGAGGTCGTTCGCGCGCACGGGATCCACGTGGTCCCCGTCTCGCTGGTCTACGGCGACGAGTCGCTGCGGGACCGGGTCGACATCGATCCGGACACCTTCGTCGAGCGGCTCCGCCGCGGCGAGCGGCCGACGACGTCCCAGCCTCCGCCCGCCGCGTTCCTCGAGGCGTACGCCCGCGCCGCCGAAGACGGCGAGCACGTGCTCGCCGTGCTCCTGGCCTCGGCGCTCTCGGGCACCTATGCGTCCGGCGAGATCGCGGCAAGGATGTTCGAGGGAGCGCCCGTGACCGTGGTCGATTCGAGGGGCGCGTCGCTGACCGAGGGATTGCTCGTGCTCCGCGCGGCGGAGCTCGCCGAGCTCGGCACACCGGTCGCCGAGATCGTCGCCGAGCTCGACCGGATCCGCGACCGCTCCGGGATCCTCTTCACGATCGAGACCTTCGACAATCTCCTCGCCTCGGGCCGCGTCTCCCGCGGGCAGGCGTGGCTCGCCAGCAGTCTCCGCATCCGGCCGATCCTCGGACTGACCGCCGAGGGCCGGATCGTCCCGGTGGCCAAAGTCGTGGGGCCGAAGAGGGTGCTCCCGCGAATGCTCGACCTGATCCGGGAGCGCGCGACGCCCGGCCGGGCGACCGTCCGGTTCGGGATCATCC
>VSDC01000529.1:0-1749 GCA_047459275.1 Gemmatimonadota bacterium | reverse complement strand
TCAGGCCGTCGAAGACGATGGTCCGGCCGTCGGGCGTCCAGTCGTAGCCGGCGCCCTGGTCCAGCCCGCTGAACCGGGCGCCGACGTGCCACTCGCCCTGGGTGATCTGGCGCGGAGTGCCTCCGTCCGCGGGGACGATGAAGAGGTGGTTCCACCCCTCCGGTTGGAAGCCGACGCGGTCCTGGCGGAAGTGCATGCGCTCGATGATGCGGGGCGCGGGCGTCCAGGTCGCGCCGGGGGGCGCGGCCGGCAGGTCGATGCGCCAGTCGCTCTTCGGGGCGGGCGGGACGCGCATGACGAAGGAGATCGACCGGCCATCGGGCGACCACTTCACGTTCACCGGCGTCTCGGTCAGCCGCGTCACCTGCGTCGTCGCGCCTTCGGCGTCCATCCACCGCACGAAGATCTGGGTTCCCCGCGGCTCGCCCGGGGCGAGGTAGAGGATGCGGGTGCCGTCGGGGGACCAGCGGGCCGAGGAGCCCTCGACGAGGAAGCGGTTCCTCGAGCCGTCGGCGTCCATGATCCAGAGCGCCGACCGCCAGCGGTCCTGCACTTTGTCGACCCACCGTCGCGTGTAGATGATCTGCCGGCCGTCGGGCGAGATCTGCGGGTCGGCGACGCCCTCCCAGTCCAGGTAGTGGTCGACGGTGAGGAGGGTGTCCGACGGGGTCTCCTGGGCGAAGGCCGCCGGCGCGAGTGGGGTGGCGAGCGCCAGCGCGGCGGTCGCCACGGCGGCGAGCGCCGGGGCCAGGATGAGGTGCCGTAGCCGATGTCGCATGGTCGAATCCTCCTTCTCGGGTGGCGTGATCGCCGCGGTCGGGACGCCGACGCGGCGCTGGGGACGAGCCGGGCGAGCGCGGGTTCGCGATGGGCCGGCACGGGCCCGCGCCGGCGCGGTTGCGGGTCCGTGGCTGGCCGACGCGGGTCCGCGCCGGCGGACTTGCGAGTCCGGGGCGAACCCGCACGAGTCCGTGCCGGCGCGGCCGGCGCCGTCACACTCACGCGCCCGCGAAGACCTTCCTCCCGAGCGCGCGGCCGATGAAGCGCAGCCGCTCGGGCCAGGGGAGGCGCATCAGGTTGGTCTTCACCACGCCGCGGGTGAAGAACGTCTTGCGCGAGTAGTCGATCGCGCAGTCGACGACGATGGGGCGGCCCGCCTCCGTCGCCGCAGCGACCTGGTCGAGGACCGCGGCGACGTCGTCGTCGGAGTCGAGGCGCAGGCACTCGACGCCGAGCCCCTCGCAGAGCCGGCCGAGGTCGTAGTCGTGGACCTCGCTGGCGACCTTGCGGTTGAGCGCGACGCCCTGGAACTGGGCGATCTGCGCGAGTTCGCGGTCACGGAGCACGATGACCGCGACGGGGATGTCGTATTGCGCGGCGGTCAGCAGCTCGAGGCCCGTCATGAGGAACGCGCCGTCGCCGGCGAGTGCGACGACGGGCGCGTCCGGGCGCGCGAGCTTCGCGCCGATCGCGGCCGGGACGGAGTACCCCATGCAGGAGTAGTCGACGGGCGCGAGGAACTGGCCGGGCTTGTCGAGGCGCAGGCACTCGACGGCGAGGAAGGTGCCGTTGCCGCTGTCGGCGACGAAGATCGTCTCGGGGCCGAAGCGGCGCTGGAGCGAGCGGAGCAGGTGCGCGGGCGTGACGCCGGGGCCGCCGACGTCGGCGAGCCACTCGCGCCAGACCATCTCGTGGCCCTGGCGGATGCGGACGCGCAGCTCGGCGCCGCGGAGCCCGCCCTCGGCGGGT
>VSDC01000528.1:0-1750 GCA_047459275.1 Gemmatimonadota bacterium | reverse complement strand
GTCCCCTTGTGCCCGGCGACCGTGGTGCGCGCGGCGCCCGCGCCGGACCGGCCGATCGAGAGCGACGACGACGCGGCCACGTCCGGGAAAGCCCCGCTCCCGCGCACCGGGATGAAACCCGGCGCCAGGAAGCTCATCGATTCGAGCCCCGAAACGAACGAGAGACCGAGCTCGGTGAACCGGGGGCCTGCCGGAGGTGGCGGGGACGTGGAGGACACACACTGCACCCGAAGGTTCGGCACCTTGACCATGATGTAGACGAGGAACGCCATGTCCGAATCGGGTGCCACCGCCACGTCGAGGTGGTAGATGTGCGACCCCGATGCGTTGCAGCGCAGCGGGAGAAGGGTGGGGAAAGGAGGTACCGGGGAGGAAGTCGGCTCCCCGACCTGTTCGACCGCTTCTGTACCATTGGCCAGCGACGGTTCCAGCAAGACATCTCCTTCCTCCGAAGTGATGGCCACGGTGAAGTCCTTGCCCACCTCGACTTCGCTCGGCCCCCAAACCTTCAACGTCCCGCTTTGATCCATCCCCAGGAGGACGAGCGGCGAGAAATGCGAGACCTGCCCGCTCACGGTGGCGGTGCCCGCGGCGACATCCACCTCGACCGTGAGGTCCTCGAGCGGCACGGGGGCGCCTTCCTCGCTCGTCATGATCGCCTGGAGCGCCACGCGGATCGTGTCGGCCACCACCCCTATCGGCGCGGCGTCGAACGTCACCGTGGCCGGGGCGGCGAAGGTGAGGCCGTCGGGCCCGAACTCGTACACGGCGTCGATCCGGTCACGGTAGTCGTCCCATTCGGCGCCCAGATCCTCTGGATCGATCTTCTCGATCGTGATCTCCGTCGCGCTCGAGAGCGCGCCGGCCGGAATCGTGAGCACGACGGCTCCATCCCTCGAGGCGATGGTGCCGCCCTCAGCGCCGATGTCTTGGACCGCCTTGTCGGAGTCGTCGAATGCGGCGGAAACCGCGCGGTCGCGGTCCATGGTCACCGTGCGCGTCGTGGTGCCGGTCCCATCGCCGGACCAACCGCCGAACGCCATCCCCGGCGCCGGCGTGGCGGTGAGGGTCACCCGCGTACCTGCGTCGAACGTTGCAGTACATCCCGAGCCGCCCGCCGTCGAACAGTCGATCCCTGCCGGCGAGCTCGTGACCGCGCCTGTGCCGATCCCGGTCAGCGTGATGGTTAGCGTGTACGTTGTGGCCGCCGGACCGGAGGGGCCGTCGTCGTCGTCTCCGCACGCCTGAACGAGGAACGCGGCGGCGAGGATGGCGGCCACGGGTCGTGCGAACTGCCTCGATCTGCGCATACTCCGTTCTCCCGAGCGGTGAATGGACGCGCCCCGCCTCGGTCGAGGCGCGGCGGAGCGGGACGCGCCCGATCGCGGGGACCGGGCGTGCCGCTCATCCGGATACGCAGGATTTCGAGGCGAAAGTGATCATGGGGGGTGGCTGGAGGGCGCGGCTGGCGGCGGATCGCCTGGACCCGCCGCAGGCATTCACCCGGGACCCCAGACCCGAGACCCGGACCCGCGACCCAAGACCTACGCCCTAAGCCCTAAGCCCCAAGCCCCCGCAGCCCCCGCGTTCACGTCCGTAACGGCGCCACGTACTTGCCATGGCCCCGCTCCCGCACCGCCTCCAGCCGCTCGCGGAGCGCCGGGAAGCGGGCGTCGAGGGAGTCGACTGCGGGGCCGAGCTCGGCGGCGAGGGCGGCGGCCTCGGCGTCGCGGCCCCGTGCGGCCAGGAA
>VSDC01000064.1:0-8610 GCA_047459275.1 Gemmatimonadota bacterium | reverse complement strand
TTCCGGCGGCTCTACCCGTCGCTCTTCCGATACTTACATCGGTTGACCGGGGATCCGGACGCCGCTGACGATATCGCCCAGGAATCTTTCGCGCGCCTGCTTCGCCGGCCCATGCCCGAGGCGGAGGCGAAGCCGTGGCTGTTCACGGTCGCGACGAACCTCGTGCGCGATTCCGCGCGCAAGTCGACGCGCCGTGAGAGGATCCTGGAGCGAGTCCGTCCGACGCCGTCGGCGCCCGATGCGCCGGACGTCGTGACGGAGCGCAACGAGCGGATCACGTTGGTCCGGCAGGCACTCGAACGGCTCTCGGAGCGCGACCGTACCCTCCTCCTCATGAGGGGTGAGGGTTTCACTTACGAAGAGATGGCCCGGGCCGTGGGCGTGGCGCCCGCGTCGGTCGGCACGCTGCTCGCCCGGGCCCTTCGGCGGTTCTCCGCCGTGTACAGGCTGCATGAGGTCGGTGATGAATCACATCGATGAGGGGACGCTCCTGGCGTTGCTCGACGGCGAGTTGAGTGAAGAGGAGAAGTCCCGGGTCGAGGCCCACGTCGAGGCTTGCGAGGCCTGCGCGGTGAGCCTGGCCGAATTGCGAGAGGCATCGGATCGGCTGGAGGCGGCGCTCGCCCTCCTGGACCGTCCTGCGCCCGCCGAGGTGTCGGCATGGACGGTTCGCCAGCGGGCGGCTGCTCGCCGGATGGCGTTCCCGCGCCGGGCGCTCCTTCGGGCCGCCGCCATGGTGCTCGGTTTCGCCGCCGTGGGGTCGGCCGCCATTCCGAACTCGCCGGTGCGCACCTGGGTGGCCGCCGCATGGCGTCACGGAGTGTCGGCCCTGAGCGGTGGCGAGGACCCGGCGCCCGCTGTGGCCACGGCGGCCGGGGACGTGACGCCCGAGACGGCGTCGGCGCCGACGCCCGAGGCCGGGCTCGTGGTTCAGCCGGAGCGCAGGCGCGTCGTCGTATCCATCGAGTCGCCCGCGCCGGATCTCGTGGCGCGGGTTCGAGTGGTGTCCGACGCCCGGGTCGCCGTCCGGGCCCGCGGCGAGGCGGCGTCGGCTCGGTTCCGGACCGCCCCCGGCCGCCTCGACGTCGTGTCACCCGGGAGCGGTGAGCTCGTGATCGAGGTGCCGGCTTCGCAGATCGATGTGACCCTCGAAGTCAACGGTCGGGTCTTGGTTTCCAAGAGGGGGCCCGAACTGACCGTGGCCGGCGCGCGCGTCGAAGTGCGTCCCGGCGAGGAAATCGTGGTTGACCTGACAGGATCCGGTTCCGTGAACTAGCTTGTCGGCCATGCTCGCTCCCATCGCTGCCGCTCTCGCCCTGCTCGCGCCGGTTCAGGCGCAGCAAGTCGACTCGACCGGGATGGTCCACGGGATCGTGCGCAGCGAAGCTACGGGCGAGCCGCTCGCGTACGCGGTCGTCGAGGTCGACGGCGTGCGGCCGAGCGTCGCAACGGCGGACAGCCTGGGTCGTTACGTGCTGCGCGACGTGCCGGCCGGGTTCCGGGTCGTAAGGGTCAGCCGTTTCGACCACGCGCCTCTCGAGATCGAGGTCCTCATCCCATCGGGCGGGCGCGTCGCACTCGACTTCCTCCTCGTCCAGCGCCCGGTCGTCCTGCCCGAGATCGTGGCGGAGACGAACCCCGTGTTTTCTCTCGCCGACACGTTGGGCGCATCGGCTCCCGAGCTCAGCATGGCGATCACGAGGGCGATCGAGTCCACGCCCGGCGTGATCGAGATGGGGCTCGGGCAGGTCGCCCCGGTGCTGCCGGGACAGGGGCCCATCGATCCGTCGGATGTGCTGTACGTGCGGGGCGCGCCGGCGGAGATGAAGCTCATGCTCCTCGACGGCGCGCCGGTCTACTCGCCGTTCCACCTCGGGGGGCTGATCCCGGCGTTCGATCAGGAGCTGCTGCGCGCCGCCGATCTGCACCTGGGCGGCGCGCCGGCGCGCTACGACGGCGGCCTGTCCTATGTGATGGGCCTCGAGACGCGCGCAGGACGTCGGAGTGGGATCTATTCCAGCGGGTCCATCGATCTGTTGTCGGCGCGCGGGGTCGTCGAGGGTCCACTGTCTCAGCACGCCGGATTCCTCGTGGGAAGTCGCACCGTCCACTCGGCCGGGAGTGATTGGCTCGTTGGCGGCTCGTTCCCGTACGACTACGCGGACGTACTGGCGCGGGTCGACATGGACGTCAGTACCGAGGCCGCCCTCGCCGTGACGGGGTTCTGGAATCGCGAATCCGTTCGCCTCACCGACGTACCCCTCGAGGATGGAATCGCGACCTGGGGCAACCGCGCGGCTTCGCTGCGCTTCCGCACTGCGTTGCGGGGCAGCCTGATGGAAGTGACCGCCGCCTTCGGCGATTACGAGGCCCGGCTCCCGCTCGATACAGACGTCGTCTCCGATGGCGGAGCCCGACGCGTCCGCATTGCCATCGACGTGTCGCGAGGACGGCAGGGCGCTCGCGTGCAGTACGGCTGGTCCTACGAATCCCTGTCTCTCGAGTACGAGGCGCGATACCTCGGCATGCCGCCGAACACGTCCCTCTTCGGGACCAGGGCCGACGGCGCGGTCGTGGGCAGCTACGTAGAGGTGGGATGGTCGCCTTCGCAGCGCTGGAGGATCCGTAGTGGTCTGCGCGGTGACATCTTCTCGACGGACAAAGCGTTTCGACTGGCGCCGCGTGTCGCCGCCACGTGGATCGCGTCCGATCGGGTGACGGTGACGCTCGCGGCCGGGCGGTACCGCCAGCTCGTCCGCCCCACGGAGGCGGTGGTGGTGATCCCCGACGACACCGCCAGCCAGCTCAACGGCGGGACGGTGATCTCGGCCCCTGTGATCCGCTCGCTCTACACGGCGGATATGAAGGTTGCCCGCTCCTCGCACGTGGTGCTCGCCCTCGACCAGGAACTGGGCGAGGGGGTCCGGCTCGGGGTCGAGGGATATTACAAGCACTTCGACAAGGTGCCGATGCCGGATACGGCGCTGGTGGAGCCGGGGCCGAAGGCCTATCAGACGACCGGCGTGAATTCGGTGAACAGCTCCGGCGTCGACATCTGGCTGCGCCGCGCCGAGGGCCGATTCACCGGGTGGCTGGGCTACTCGCTGGGGTGGATCTGGACGTCCAGTCGTTCCGCGACGAGCGACCACTTCGCCGGACGCCACATCCTGAGTCTCGGGCTCTCGGGTCCGATCGCCGGGCTCGGACAGTTCGATCTCAGGGTCTCCTACGGTGCCGGGCTCCCGTACTCGGCAGTCGCGCGAGTGGTGCCGGATCGGAGCGGTCCGCTGGTCCTGAGGGAGTCCCGTTTCGCCACTACCCGGCTGGGGAGCTTCGAGCACGTGACTCTCAGTGCGGCGCCGCTCACGGCCACACCGGACGAGCCCTACCTGCGGGTGGACCTGGAGCTGTCGCGTCCGTGGAGCGGCCGGTGGCTGGGGCGCCAGGTCGACTTCACGCCGTACTTCAAGCTGCTGAACGCCCTCGACAGGCGCGATGCACTCTTCTACGCCGTGAACGGCTCGGGCGGGCAGCCAAGTCCTCTGGCCGCGCTACCCATCCTCCCGGTCGTCGGCTTCAGCTGGAAGTTCTGACGAAATCCTTGAAGAATTCGGCTCACGGCTAGAGCTTGGAGGGTTGTCTTGGGTGCGCGCGCCCGCTGCGGCGCGCAACGAGAACCCTCCCCGGAGCTCTGTCTATGTCCACCTGGATCCGTCGCCTCGTCGTCCTCGCGGCCGGTGCGCTCGGGATGATCGGCGTGGCCGGCGCCGGAGTCTACGGCATCAGCAGCGTCCAGCTCTCCCGCGACTACGACGTTCCGGTGGCGCCGCTGACGATCGTGTACGACTCGGCCTCGGTCGAGCGCGGACGACACGTGGCCATTGCCATCGCCAAGTGCGTGGACTGCCACGGCGCCGATTTCGGCGGGAAGGTCATTGTCGAGGACCCCGGGCTCGGCCGCATCGTCGCGCCGAACCTGACTCCGGGGATGGGCGGGATCGCCGATTACACGGATGAGGACCTGGTCCGTGCGATCCGGTACGGCGTACGCCCGGATGGAAAGCCCCTCGTCTTCATGCCGTCGTACGAGTACGTGTATCTCACCGACGCCGACCTTGCCGCCGTGATCGCCTACCTGCGGAGCCTGCCTCCCGTCGACCGGACGTGGCCGGAGAGCCAGATCGGTTTAATGGCGCGCGTGCTCTACGTAGCCGGGCGACTCGACGCGCTCGTGCCGGCGGCGATGATCGATCCCGAGGAGACGCGTCCCGACAGTGTGGTCCCCGGCCCGACCGCCGAGTACGGCGCGTACCTCAGCGTGGTCGGCGGGTGCAGCGGCTGCCATGGACCGGGCCTGTCCGGCGGAAGGATCCCGGGGACGCCGCCGGATTTCCCGCCCGCGACCAACCTGACGCCGGCCGGGATCGGGTCGTGGAGCGAGGAGGATTTCTTCGTCGCGCTGCGCGAGGGACGTCGCCCGGACGGCAGCACGATCGACCCGCGCATGCCGTGGGCGTACACGGCGCAGATGACCGATGACGAGATCCGGGCCCTCTGGCTCTACTTGAGGACGGTGCCGCCGCGAGAAACCGGGACTCGGTAGGATGGCGACGGCGGGCGGGGAGTCAACGGCCGTCGACGACCGCGCCCCAGACGGATTCCGGCTTGAAGCAGATCGAGTGGCCCCACTCCGTCTCGAACCAGAGGTGGGTACCCTGCCGGAGCCGGAACAGGATGCTCCGCTGGAGCTCCAGCGGCGACCGATTCCACCGCGCGCGGAAAACCACCTCGCCCTCGTCGGTCGCGAGACGGACCAGGACGGTGGGGATCAGTTGTCGAATCGGGACTCGCGCGTAGTACACCATACGCTACAACGGTAACGCGGAACCCACTTTCGGGCAACCACTTCCGCGCTCATACGCCCTTCGCGCGCCAGAGTTCGTCGAGGCGCGCGTGCCGGGGGGCGATGCGCTCCCGCCATTCCGGGAGGGCGTAGATCCCCGTCTCGGGCGGCGCCGCCCGCTCCTGCGGCACTTCCCAGCCCAGCACGTCCTGCACGGCGCGGCGGAGCGCATCGCGCGTCTCGAGCATGCGCGCGTGGAAGGACGTGCCCACACCGGCGAACGGGGACATGTTCTGTGCCGAGGGGTGGGTGAGCCATAGCAGGTGCGGAAGAGGCGAATCGCCCCAGGCCTCGCGCCACGTCCGCACAAAGGCCTCGTCCGGCGCCTCCGCCTCCGGCCATGGCACGGCGACGCCGCGCACCAGTCCCGCGCGCTCCAGGCGCGCCGCGCCCGGCAGCCGCACCGTCGCGCCGGACCGGGTTCCGGCCGCGCCGGCCTCGCGCGGGTCCTCGAGGCGCAACGCCGCGAGCAAGGCACGGATCGCGATCGTGCCGAACGCCACGACGAGGCGCGGACCCGCCGCGAGGACCGTGTCGCGCAGGACGTGGAGGCTCGTCGGGTACGCGCCGACCGGGGCGCCGATCTCCGCCGTCGTCGGCTCGCCGCCGCCGCGGGCGGGGAGCTGGTTCAGCGCCGCGACGATGAACGTGTCGTTCCGGTTCAGGCCGATGCTCCCGAAGAGCGCATCCACGTTCGCGCCGGAGATGTCCCCGCCGAAGGGGATGCGCGTCCCGTGGGCGCCGAGGTCGCCGTCTCCCTTGCCGCCGGCGTTCCCCGGCGCGGCGCCCACCCAGAGCGTCTCCACGCGCCGCCACGCCCCGTTGCGACGCGACCACACGACGGGCCGCTCGGCCGGCCTCCCGTCCGCCAGCCGACACGGCTCGTTCAGCCATTCGTCGTCGAGGCACGCGACGTGACCCGCGTGCACGCCGCGGAAGATGCGCCTAAATCGTTCTTCTTCGAGCGTCCTCTCGTCCATTGCTCATCCCGTTCGCCGACGCGTGCGGCTCCCGCGTCGAGCGACGCGCGCCCTGATCGCGCGGCGGAGGTCGTCGCATACACCCCATTGGCCTCCCGCCGGGCCATTGCCCGCACCCGTGCCGCGCCCGATCTTACCACCACCGACCGTGACCAGGTTCGTGGAGGCACCATGAAGAAGAAGAAATGGGCAGGTCCCACGGAGATCGACGGGCACCGGCTCCACCCCGAGAGCCTCATGATGAGCTACGGCTACGATCCGCGGCTCTCGGAGGGAGCGCTCAAGTCCCCGATCTTCCAGACCTCGACCTTCGTCTTCGAGAGCGCCGAGGCCGGCAAGGCCTTCTTCGAGCTCGCCTACGGCCTGCGCGAGAAGAAACCCACCGAGGAGCCCGGGCTGATCTACTCCCGGATCAACAACCCGGACCTGGAGATCCTCGAGGACCGGCTCACGCTCTGGGACGGCGCCGAGTCCTGCCTCGTCTTCTCGAGCGGGATGGCCGCCATCTCGACCTCGCTCCTCACGTTCGTCCGCCCCGGCGATGTGATCGTCCACAGCGAGCCGATCTACGGCGGCACCGAGTTCCTCGTGCACAACATCCTGCCGCAGTTCGGCGTCAAGCGCGTCGGGTTCCTCGCCAACGAAGAGGGGGCGTTCGACAGGGCGCTCGCTGAGGCCCGCAAGCTCGGGCGCATCGCCGTGATCTATGTGGAGACGCCGGCCAACCCGACCAACGCCCTCGTCGACATTCGCCGTTGCGCCGATGTAGCCGCCTCGCTCGAGGCCAACGGCCATCGGCCGATCGTCGCCGTCGACAACACGTTCCTCGGCCCGCTCTGGCAGCAGCCCCTCGCCCACGGCGCGGATCTGGTCCTCTACTCGCTCACCAAGTACGTCGGCGGCCACAGCGACCTGATCGCCGGCGCGTGCCTCGGCCCCGAGTCCCTGGTGTCCTCGATCCGGGGAATGCGCACGATCCTGGGGACCATGGCCGACCCCTGGACCGGTTGGCTCCTGATGCGGTCGCTCGAGACCTTGAAGCTGCGCATGACGTCGCAGATGAAGAACGCCCGGTACGTGGCCGAGTTCCTGGCGGAGCACCCGAAGGTCGCCTCGGTACAGTACCTGGGCTTCCTCACGCCGGACGATCCTCAGTACGCGATCTACGAGCGCCAGTGCACCGCCCCTGGCTCGACCTTCTCCTTCGAGATCAAGGGCGGCGAGGCGGAGGCGTTCAGGTTCCTGAACGCGCTCGAGCTCGTCAAGCTGGCCGTCAGCCTGGGCGGCACCGAGTCGCTGGCCGAGCACCCAGCCACCATGACGCACTCCGACGTGCCGAAGGAGGCGCAGGAACGTATGGGGATCACGCCGGGGATGATCCGGATCTCCGTCGGGGTCGAGCACCCCGACGACATCATCGCGGATCTCAGACAGGCGCTGGAAAAGGTCTGACCGGAGGGGCGCCCGCCGGCTCAGATGCTCCTGAGCCGGGTCAGAACCTCCGGAGCCGGCTCAGATGCTCCTGAGCAGGTCGTCGATCGCCTTGGCGACGGCGTCCTGCGCCTTCCCGCTCAGCAGATTGCCGAGCATCTCCCTGGCATCGCCGGCGGGGTCGTCCGGGTGGTTCCGGTCCCGCACGCTCCGCACGACGTTGCCGATGGGGAGGAGCACGACGCGGGTCGCCGATTCGCCGGGCTCATCGGCGTACCCCGGCTCGGCCTCCGGCGGCGGCGGGGGAACGCTCGCCTTCCACGGCTCGTCCTCGTCCTCCTCCGGCTCGTGCGGGACGTTGCCCACGGGGAGCACGAGGCACACGCGGCCGTCGATGTTCCCGTGCTCGTCGACCGTCGCCGCCAGAGCGATGTTGACGGGAGAGCTCAGGATCGCGTGGATCGCGTCCATCGATTCGGGAGCCACGACGCTGCGAGCGATCAGAGCGTCGTGGAAGTAGTAACCGACGCCGATCGTCCCCTCCGGGACCGCCTCGTGCTCGATCGGCCGTGCATCGAGGACGACCGGCTCCGGATGTGTGACGATGATGAGCGACTCCATGGGCCTCCTCGCATCCATGCCACGGAACATCTAGCCCCGCGGGATGCAAAGTGTTCCTGAGTGACTGGAGACGCAAGGCGCGTCAGAAGCCGCCGACGCTCCCGCCCCCGAATCCGCCGCCGCTGAACCCGCCTCCGCCGCTGAATCCCGACCCTCCGCCGATCCTCCCCGCGCTCCGGGGCGCCGAGGTCATGGCCGCCGCGGTGCGGGTGGACATTCTGCCGAGGGAATCGACGAAGTCGATGGCGCGGAAGCCGTCGAGCTTGTTCCCCTGGTACCACCGGGGCGGCGCCGTGTAGATGTCCTCGAAGGCGCGCGCCCAGCGCTTCTCGAGGCCGAGCGCCATGGCATGGGGCAGGTACGCCTCGAACATCGCGGGCGAGAGGACCGTGCGCTCCAGGCGGTCGCGCTCGACGCGGCGCAAGAACTCCTCGAAGCCGAGCACGTGCTCGAGCGCCCGCGCGCCGGCACGGGTTCGTGCCGGCATGTGGTAGCCGAAGAACGCGGCGATGGCCAGGCACAGGCCGAGCCCGAGGAATGCCGTCAGCGGAGCATGCCCTCGGTCGAGGGCGACGCCCAGCGCCGCCATGCCGATGCACCCGACGACGAGCAGGCTGGTCACGATTCCCATCGCCCGGACCCGGTCGGGGCGGTGGCGATAGTAGCCGCGCGCGA
>VSDC01000527.1:0-1766 GCA_047459275.1 Gemmatimonadota bacterium | reverse complement strand
TCGGCGTCGGCACGCCCGGCGGCGCACCGGTCCCGGAGCGCGATCCGGTGACCGGCACGGTGACCGGGTTCAAGCGCGAGCCGTCCGGGACGGTCGTGGTCTCCCGCCGCGACGACGCTCTCCTCGAGCGGATCGCCCGGGCGACGGGCGGGCGCTACTTCCGGGCGGATGAAGCCGGCGCGACGGAGGAGCTCCTCTCCGCGCTCCGGGGGCTCGAGCGCACGGCGACCGCGGCCGATCGCCAGGAACGGGCGAAGGACCGCTTCGGATGGTTCATCGCTTTCGCCCTGGTGCTCCTTGCGGTGGATGTGTGGCGCGCACGCGGGATTCCCTTGACGGCGCTCGTGCAGCTCTTCGGACGCGGGGCGCCGGCACGACGCTTCGGACGTCGGGCGGCCGGGGCACCCGAGGCGACGTCGGCGGCCCGCGTCGCCGTCGTCCTCCTCGCCTTCGGGTTGCTCTCCGCGTTCGGGATCGGGGACCTCGAGCGCGGCAACCGGCTCTACAGAGAGGGGAAGTACGCCGAGGCGGTCGAGGCGTACCGGTCGGCCCTCGCCGACGGCAACCGATCGCCGGTGCTCTTCTACAACCTGGGCACGGCGCTCCTCCGGCTCGGCGAATACGACGAGGGCGAGCGCTACCTGCGCCAGGCGCTCGCGTCCGTCGATCCGGACACGCGGGAGCGGACGCACTACAACCTCGGCAACCGGTTCCTGGAGGCGGCGCGCGCGAGCGAGGACCCGGAAGCTCGGGCCCGCCTCCTCGACGCTGCGGTGGAAGCGTACAAGCACGCGCTCCGAATCCGTCCGGAGGATCTCGACGCCAAGTGGAACCTCGAGCTGGCGCTCCGCGAGCAGGACCGGCTCCCGCCGCAGGCGCAGGGCGGGGGAGGCGGGGAATCCGATCAGCAGCAGCCGCAGAACCAGTCTGCCAATTCCCAGGGCGGAGCGGGCCAGCAGCCGCCCATGCCGTCGGGCACGCGCAGCGGCGATATGCCCCGGGATCCGGGCGCGCTGACACGCGAGCAGGCGGAGCGGATCCTGAGCGCGGCCGAGCAGGATGAGAGGGAGCTGTTCCGGGAACAGCTCCGCAAGGGACGGCGCGAACCGCCGGTGGCACGGGACTGGTGATGCGTGGGGCGACATTGATCCTCATTGCGGCCATTTCCACCACGGGAGCGGCCTTCGGCGAGCCCGTCCAGCGGGATTCGGTCCAGATCTGGACGACGCTCTCGGCGCCGGTCGTTCCGCTCGGGGGGACGACCATCCTCGAGCTCCACGTCGAGACGAGCGGCGCGGCGCCGCAGCGGATCGTTCCGCCCGACCTCCCGCCGGAGATCGAGGTCGTCGGCACGCGCGAGTACTCCCAGATCCGTTTCTCCTTCGGCGGAAGCGGGGCACGTCTGGTCCGGCGGGAGCTCGTGCTCCGTCCGAAGGCGACGGGGACGTTCCGCATCCCGCCGTTCTCGGTGACGGTCGACGGGCGAACCTACCGGACGGGCGCGATCACGCTGACCGTGAGCCCGGCGGCGCCCGGGACGACGCCTGGCGCGGTGCCGTGGACGGCGCCGGGGGCGGCGGGCGGAGGGGGCCCGTCCGGGGGCATCGGGGGTGGAGGCGCACCGGCGGCAGGCACGGCGCTCGGCGCGCCCGACGTCCTGGAGGGCCACATCGCCCGCGGCCCGGACGACGAGGTGCTCTTCGTTGTCTCGCTGACGCCGGACACCGTCTACGTCGGCCAGCAGGTCACGCTCCGGGCCGACGTTC
>VSDC01000063.1:0-8665 GCA_047459275.1 Gemmatimonadota bacterium | reverse complement strand
ACGATCTCGCCGCCGTTGCGCCCCGCGCCGGGTCCCAGGTCGATGATGTGGTCGGCGGCCAGGATGGTGTCCTGATCGTGCTCGACGACGATCACCGTGTTCCCCAGGTCGCGGAGCTGCTTGAGCGTGGCGAGGAGCCGTTCGTTGTCCCGCTGGTGCAACCCGATGGACGGCTCGTCGAGGATGTAGAGCACGCCGACGAGGCGGCTCCCGATCTGGGTGGCCAGCCGGATGCGCTGGGCTTCCCCGCCCGAGAGGGTGTCGGCGCTGCGGCCGAGGGTCAGGTAATCCAGCCCGACGTTGACGAGGAACTGCAGCCGTTCGCACACCTCCTTCAGGATCGGGCCTGCGACCTCGGCCTGGAGCGGCTCGCCCGCCGCGCCCGACCCGGCGGGCGCAGTGCCCGTGAGGCGCAGGCCCTCGAAGAAGGCGAGCGCGTCGGACACGCTCATCTCGACGACCTCACCGATCGACCGCCCGGCGACGGTCACGGCCAGGCTCTCCGGGCGGAGGCGTGTACCGCCGCACGCATGGCAGGGTCTCGGCACCATGAACTCGCTGAGCTGCTCGCGCACGGTGTCCGAGGTCGTCTCCTGGTAGCGGCGCATCACGTTGGCGAGCACGCCCTCCCACGCCTCCGTGTAGTGGCCGCGGGTGCTCCCGGCCCGGTACGGGAAGCGGATCTTCTCTCCGCCCGACCCGTAGAGGACGACGTGGCGCACCCGTTCGGGGAGCTGCCCCCACGGGGTGTTCAGATCGAAGCCGTAGTGCTCCGCCAGCCCCGGCAGGAGGGAATGGCGCAGGTGCCCGGTCGGCTCGCCCCAGGGGAGGATCACGCCTTCCAGGATCGAAATGATCGGATCACCGACCACCAGCTCCGCGCTGACCTCGTAGCGCGTGCCCAGGCCGCCGCAGGCCTCGCACGCGCCGTAGGGCGAGTTGAAGGAGAACTGCCGCGGCTCGAGCTCCGACATGCTCGTGCCGCAGTGGACGCAGGCGTAGCGCTCGCTGAAGAGATGACTCACGGGCTCGCCCTGCCCGTGCAGCAGGACTTCGACGATCCCGTTCGCGGTCCGGAGCGCGGTCTCGATGGAATCCGCCAGGCGGCCGCGGTCATCCGCGCGGACGACCAGCCGGTCAACGACGACAGCGACGTCGTGGTTCTCGTAGCGGTTCAGCTTCGGCGGGGCCTCGAGGTCGTAGACGGCGCCGTCGACGCGCACGCGCACGAACCCCTTGCGCCGCATCTCCTCGAAGAGCTCGCGGAACTCCCCCTTCCGGCCGCGGACGAGGGGCGCGAGCACCTCGATCCGGCTCCCTTCCGGCCAGGAGAGCACGCGATCGACGATCTGCGACGCCGACTGACGCACCACCGGCCTGCGGCAGGACGGGCAGTGCGGCGTGCCGCAGCGCGCCCACAGCAGACGCAGATAGTCGTAGATCTCGGTGACGGTGCCGACCGTCGACCGAGGGTTGCGTCCCGTCGACTTCTGCTCGATCGAGATCGCCGGGGAGAGCCCCTCGATCGCGTCGACGTCGGGCTTCTCCATGACGCCGAGGAACTGGCGCGCGTACGCCGAGAGCGACTCGACGTAGCGACGCTGCCCCTCGGCATAGATCGTGTCGAACGCGAGCGAAGATTTCCCCGAGCCCGACAGACCGGTCACCACGACGAGACGGTCGCGGGGGATCTCGACGTCAATGTTCTTCAGGTTGTGCTCGCGAGCGCCGCGGACAACCAGCTTCTCTCCGCGCATAACGGTGCAAAGTGCCGCGACTTGCGGCGAGAGTCAAGCGAGAGCACAGCCGTGTCTTACACCCGGGGAACCGTGGGGTGCCGGGGAACGCCGGCCCCGTGCGGCCTCAAGTCGGCTGCACGGGGCGGCAGAGGATGATGCGCTTGGCGTGGGAAGCGGCCGAGGGCCGCTCAGTTGCCGACGGTGAAATCGACAGTGCCGAGGACCTGATCGTCTCCCAGCACGATGCGGACGGTCCAGTTGCCGCTCCACTCGGGCGGGATCCGCTTGGAGCTCCACGTCCGCCACCGCGGCCCGCGCACGGTCAGCGGCACACGCGCGATCTCTTCGCCCTCGCGCAGCCAGACGTGATGGATCTGCGTCTCGTCGAAGTCGCCCGTGATCTCCGTGAAGAAATACACAGTGCCGACATCCGCGGTGAAGGTCGTCGACTCACCGATCGGCTCGCGATCCTCGATCCCCGTCGCCACGACGGCACGGGTGACTTCGATCGTGGGCGCCGCCCTCTCGGCCGTCTGGGCCCCGAGCGTCGTCGCCGTAGCGACCGTGGCCAACACCGTCAGCAGCATCGACCTCATTGGACACCTCCGTCACGAAGGATCCGTGCAACCGACGGCGCCCACCCGGACGCCGCCGGCACTCCGGAGAGGGACTCGAAGGTAATTCCGTCCAAAGGTCCATGCAATGGCGAAACGGGGACCCGAGCGCGCCTCCTGCGCCCGGATCCCCGCTCCCGTAAGGATCGCTCCCGCGGTCCTTCCGCCGCCTCACTTGGCCCGTTCGATGTACTTCCCTTCCCGGGGGTCGACCCGAATGAGATCGCCCTGGTTGATGAACGGCGGAACCATGACCGTCACCCCGTTCGCCAGTCGGGCGGGTTTCATGACGGCCGTCTTCGTGTCGCCCTTGGCGGCCGGCTCGGTCTCGGCCACCTCGATCTCGAGGGAGTTCGGAAGCTCGACGCCGATCGGGCGCCCCTCGAAGAACTCGGCCTGGATGACCATCCCTTCCGTCAGCCACTGCGCCGCGTCCCCGAGCGCCTCCTCGTCCAGCGCGACCTGTTCGAACGACTCCGTGTTCATGAAGTGGTAGTGCAGGCCGTCGTTGTAGAGGTACTGGAGCTCGTGGGTCTCCAGGAACGCCCGCTCGACCGTGTCGGCGGCGCGGAACCGGTGCTCGAACATGGTGCCCGTCTTCAGGTTCCGCAGCTTGGCCTGCACGAAAGCCCGCAGGTTGCCCGGCGTGTGGTGATGGAAGTCCACCACGCGGCAGGGCTCGCCGTTGAACACGATCACGTTCCCTCGACGGATCTGCGTTGCGGGCATCGACATGTAGTTGACTCCTTGCTGAATCGTCGTCTGCTGCGCACCCACGATCATCGGTCGGCCTTGAGGCCCGGACCGTGGGCTGCACAAGACCATTAATATCGCAAAGATCGGGGTTTCTTGCAAGCGGATCGGGGAAGGAAATCCCCGTCTCCGGCAACGGTCACCGATCGGGCCGGGCGGGCTCGGCAAGGTGCCGAAGCACGGCGGGGGCGATGAGGGGGAGAGGCAGCACCTGCATCGCGGCACCGAGACGGACGGCTTCCCGGGGCATCCCGTAGACGACCGAGGTCTCCTCGTCCTGGGCGATGGTGACGGCGCCGCTCTCGCGCATGGCGAGGAGGCCGCGAGCGCCGTCGGCGCCCATCCCGGTGAGCAGGATCCCGATGGCGTTCGGTCCGGCGCCGCGAGCAACGCTGGAGAAGAGGACGTCCACCGACGGGCGCTGGTGGTGCACCGGCGGTCCATCCTTGATGCGGACGCGGTAGCCGGCGCCGTCCTGCTGGAGGATCATGTGACGATTGCCGGGCGCGATGAGGGCCACGCCCGGTGCGACGCCATCCCCGTCGCGGGCTTCACGAACGTGCATGGGGCAGACCTGGTCCAGGCGCTCGGCGAAGCTCGCGGTGAAGAACTCGGGCATGTGCTGCACGATGACCGTGCCGGGCACGTCCGGGGGGAGGGCGCGGAGGATGGTCTCGATGGCGTGCGGGCCGCCGGTCGAGGCGCCGATGGCGATGACTTTGTTGGAGGCCAGGTGGAGCGGCGCGGCCGGATCGGGCCGGCCGTCTGGTGTGGAATCCGGACGAATCCGGCCGATATCGGCCAGGGCCGCGCCGTGGATCGCCCGGGCGAGCCGGGCCCCGATCGCGGGGATCACTGCCGGGTCCGTCGGTTTGCGGACCACGTCCACGGCGCCGAGGGAGAGCGCCCGCATGGCGGCGGCACTGTTCCGCGGGGTCAACGAGCTCACCACCACGACGGGCATCGGGAAGTACCGCATCAGTCGTTCGAGGAACGACAGTCCGTCCATTCGAGGCAGTTCGACGTCCAGGGTCAGTACGTCGGGACGGAGCTCGGCGATGCGCTCCCGTGCGACGTAGGGGTCGGACGCCGTGCCGACGACCTGGATGCCCGGATACTTCGTCAGCTCCTCGGTCAGGACTCGCCGCACGACCGCGGAATCGTCCACGATCAGAACGCGGATCGGCCGCGTCCGCCTCTCGTCCATCGAGTGCATCACTTCCGGTAGATTGCCGGCCGAACGAACCGGAACGCGTGGGAGAGCGAGCCGAGGCTCTCCGAGTGGCCGACGCACAAGTACCCGCCCGGGGCGAGGAGGGAGTGGAAGCGGCGGACGAGCCGCTCCTGCGTCGCGTGGTCGAAGTAGATCATCACGTTTCGGCAGAAGATCACGTCGAACGGGCCGCGCATCGGCCAGTGGTCGAGCAGGTTGAGCCGCGCGATACGGACCATGCGGCGCACCTCGTCGCCGACGCGATACATCGGCGTCGCCTGCCCGGGCACGCGCCGGAAGTAACGGGACCGGTACGGCTCGGGCACGTCTGCGACGGCGCTCTCGGGGTAGACCGCCTCGCGGGCGATGCGGAGCATCCGGGCCGAGATGTCGGTCGCCAGGATCCGGACGCCGAGGGCGTCGCAGGAGGGCACGGCATCACGGGCGACCATGGCGAGCGTGTACGCCTCTTCGCCCGAGGAGCACCCCGCGCTCCAGAAGCTCATGGGCCGGCCCCGCGCCGCCAGCTCCGGGAGCACCGCTTCCCTCAGGAACGCGAAGTGCTGCGGCTCGCGGAAGAACGCCGTCTTGTTCGTGGTCAGCGCATCGACGAGCTCCGACAGCTCCCGGCCCGTCGTATCCCGCTCCAGGTGCTCGAGGTACGCGTCGAAGTCGCTCAACCCGAGGGTGCGGACCCGCCGGGCCAGGCGGGTCTGCACCATCTTCTCCTTCCCATCGGCGATGGTGATCCCCGCCACCTGGTGGACCAGTCCCCGAATCGCATCGAACTGCTCGCGGGTGAGCTCGGGCAGCTTTCGGATCCCGATCGTTTCAGAACGACTCGAGGACTTCATCGTCGTCGTCGAACGGGATCAATCGCGCACCGAGGCTCTTTCCTGCACTCCACCGGGCCCGGTCGGACCCGGCCGTGGAGACGTCGCCGTTCGCGGATCCGACCAGGGCTTCGATGGCCGTCGCAGGCGCATTGGTCTCCACGTTCCGTCGCCCGTCGCCGTAGGACAGACGGAACTTCACGATCATGTCCTTCATGCGGGCGGCCTGGCCGCTCAGTTCCTCTGCCGCGCTCGCGCTCTCCTCGCTGCTCGCCGCGGTCTGCTCTGTGACGCCGTTCATCTGCTCGACCGCGGCGTTGATCTGCCCGACGCCCAGGTCCTGCTGTTCGCTCGCGGCCGCGATCTCGGCCATCACCTCCCAGACGCGGTTCACCTGCTGGTCGATCTCCTCGAGATTGCGGAGCACTTCGCCGTTTAGGCCCACGCCGGCCTCGGCATTGGCGACGCTGTCTTCGATGAGCGCGGCGGTGTTCTTCGCGGCCTCGGCGCTGCGCATGGCGAGGTTGCGCACCTCTTCCGCGACGACGGCGAAACCCTTCCCGGCCTCGCCGGCGCGGGCGGCCTCGACGGCGGCGTTGAGGGCCAGCAGGTTCGTCTGGAAGGCGATCTCGTCGATCGTCCTCACGATCTTCGCGGTGGCGTCCGCGCTCGCCTTGATCTTCTCCATGGCCTGGGAGAGGCGACGCATGCTCTCGACGCCGCGCCCGGCGACGGCGCGCGCCTGCTCCGCGATCCCCTGCGCCTCCTTCGCGTGCGCCGCGTTCTGGCGCGACATACTGCTCAGTTGCTGGAGCGCGCTCCCCACCTGCTCGAGGCTGCTCGCCTGTTCCGCCGCGGCGGCCGCGAGGGCGCGGCTCCCTCGATTGATCTGCTGGCTCGCGCTCGCCACCTGCTCGGCGCCAGCGCTCACTTCGCACAGCGCGTCGTTGAGGTTCTGGATCGCCGTGTTGAGCGACTCCTTGATCCGGGCGAAGTCGCCCATGTACTCGCCCTCCATCCTGGCCGTGAGGTCGCGCTCGGCGATGCGCGCCAGGACGCTGGACGCCTCGTCGATCGGACGCACCATCGCGTCCAGGGTGTCGTTGATCCCGTCGACGAGCTCCCGATAGGCGCCGTGGAAGCGAGTCGGGTCCGCGCGCTCGGAGAGGCGGCCGGCCCGCGCGGCGGAGACGAGCTCGCCCGTGTCGGCGACGAGCCGCGAAAGCGCATCCCGCATCTGGACGAACGACCTGCCGAGTACGTCGGCCTCGCTCCGTGGACGGACCTCGACGCTGACGTCGCCTTCGGCGATCCGGTCGGCGGCCGCGGCCAGTTCCTTCATGTGGGCGATGACTTCGCGGATCGCGCGGACCAGTCGGCCGAGCTCGTCACGCGAGTCGAAGCCGTCGAGCGCCAGGTCGACGTCGCCCTGAGCCATGCGCTCCGCGATCTCGACCGTAGCGTTGAGCGGCCGGAGGATGTTGCGCGAGATCAGGTAACCGAGGAGGAGCGTGCCGAGGAGCGTCGCGACGGCGAGGGCAGTCTGGCCGACGAAAGACGAATAGGCCTCGGTCGCCAGCGACGCGGCCGTCTGCTGGACCTCGGCGGCGGCGCCGTGGGCGACCGTCTCGAGGAGATCGATCCGCCGGGTCGCCGCCGACCACCAGGCGCGCGGATCGACGCCCAGGCCTTCGGCACCCATTCCCGCCAGGGCGGCGCGGCGCATCCGCTCCACCTCGCCGACGGCAGGGTCCGTCATGGCGTTGTCGTACCGTCGCAGGTCGACTTCGGCGGCCTGGTCCTTGAACCGCCGGAGCAGGGTGTTCTGCGCCGCCACCGCCGATGCGAAGGCGACGAACTCCTCCGGGTCGGCAAAGCGACCGGCGTCGAGAGCGGCGTGCAGCAGCGCCCGCTCCTTCCCGGCCAGCTCCTTGGCCTCGAGGATGAGCCGATAGGCGGAGATGCGGGCGACGACGGCGCCATCCCCGCCGACCCCGGCGAGATGGCTCATCGCGGAGAAGAGCTCGGCCGTGAGCTCCGAGTACTCGTCGATCGCGACGCGCGCCGTGACCTGTCCCGAGCGCACCGCCTGGCGCAGCTCGTCCAGGCGCGCGAGGTCCCGCGTCACGCGGACGAGGACGTCCGCCGTGCGGCCTTCGACCCCGGCCTCGGACACGAGACGCTCGAGCGCCGCCAGTATGCGGTCGGTTTCCCGCCGCTGCGCCTCCAGCTCCGAAGCGTTCAGGGCGCCGCCGCTCGCGAGGTAGGCGGCGGAGAGATCGCGCTCGCGCTGGATCTCGTGAGCCAGCTCTCCCGCCCGCACGGCAACCCCGGCGAGCACCTCCACTTTCCTGGCATCCGAGACCGCCGCCCGGCCATGCAGCACCGCCGACAGGGCGAGCACCGCCAGCGTCGAGACCGGCACAATGGTCAGCAGGAAGATCTTGGTCTTCACTCCCAATCTATCGAGCATTTCGACATCGCTCCTTCCGACCTCGCGACGACTCCGCGAGTCCTGTCCTTCTGTCGTGGCGCCGGGGGGCCGAGCCCCCGAGCTCCGGTGGCCTGCCACCGGCCGACTTCGATCAGGCGTCTTCCGCCCCGGCGCCAGCCAGCTTCCCGGCGCCCAGCGCCAGGACGTCCTGCGTGCTCAGCACGCGGTCGATGTCGAGGAGGAGCCGGACGCGCCCGCCCGTCTTGGCCACGCCGAGAATGCAGCTCGTGTCCACGTCGGCCCCGAAGCCGGGCACGTCCTCGATCTCCTCCTCCGGGACGTCGAGCACCTCGCTCACCCGGTCCACGACGACGCCGATCTGCGTCCCCACCGCCTGCACCACCACGATGCACGTCTCCCGGGTCGCCTCTCCCGGCTCCATCCCGAACTTGAGGCGCAGGTCGATCGTCGGGATGACGCGCCCCCGCAGGTTGACCACGCCGAGGATGAACGCCGGCGTTCGGGGGACCCGCGTGATCGGCAGCATCCCGATGATCTCGTGCACCTTGAGGATCTCGATCCCGTACTCCTCGCCGGCCAGGAAGAAGGTCAGGTATTTCCCTCCCCGTCTCGCCGGCGGCTCCTCTGAAACCGCTCGACCCCGTCGGTCTTCGGTCATGTATGTGCTGGTCATCGTTCCGACTCGATCGTGTTCACCGTGCCTGACAGCACCGCATCCGCGGACAGTGCGAACCGCACGTGTGGACCCGGACGCGCGGGGCCGCCCCGCGTCCACCGCCCCGGCGCCGCACCGCCCACGCGCTGCCCGCCCCTCACGCCACGGCCTGCCACTCGCCCGGGCCGGGCTCCAGGCCGCCGCGGCGGCCAAGGGCGATGATCTGAGCCGGGTCGAGGATCAGGCCCACACGGCCATCACCAAGGATCGCGCAACCTGACAGACCCGGCACCGCGGCGAGCCCCGCGCCCAGCGACTTGGCGACGACCTGCTGGTGGGCGAGCAGCTCGTCGACCAGGAGCGCGCAACGGCGCCCACCGGCCCCGATGACGACCAGCAGCGC
>VSDC01000526.1:0-1771 GCA_047459275.1 Gemmatimonadota bacterium | reverse complement strand
GGCTTCGGCGGCTCTGGCTTCGGCGGCTCTGGCTTCGGCGGCTCTGGCGTCGTGACCTGAGGCGCGTTCACCTCCACGGCCGCCTGCGGACCCGCCTCCCTCGGCGGCGGCGAGACGATCTTGACCTCGTAGACCTTGAACGGCGGCAACGGCGACGGCGGCGAAGCCAGAGACGTCGACCACACGACGCCCCCCGCCGCGACGTGCAACATGACCGACGCGGCAACGGCCCACCTGCCCGGCCGTGGACGCCGTCCCCCCGGCCGATCAGCGCCGCCGATCATGCTCTAGCTCCCCGCCTCCGGCTCGTAGATCAACCCGACTTCCGGCACCTCGAGCTGCTCCATGAGCGCCAGCACCTGCGCGAAGGTGCCGTACGACACCTCACGGTCGACCTTCAGGTACGCGGTCTTCACGTCCTTCTGCCGGACGACCTGAGGGTACATGACCTTGAAATCCTCGATGGATTTCGCCTCGACTTCGCCGATGTAGATCTTCCCCTCGCGCGTGACCGAGACGACGATCCCGTCGCTCTGCGTGATGGCCGGCACATCGCCCTTCGGGAGCTGCACCTCCACGCCACCCTGCATGATCGGAGCGGTGATGATGAAGATGACGAGCAGGGTGAAGGCGACGTCGACCAGACTGGTCACGTTGATGTCCGCCGTGAGCGGGAGCGAGCCCTTCTTGCCGTTCCCCTGGGGCCACATGGCTCACAACCTCCCTTCACGCGCGAGCGCGCCGATGAACTCACTGGCGAACCCCTCGAGCTCGCCGCTGAACGCACCGAGCTTGCTGACGAAATGGTTGTACGCGATGGCCGCAGGGATCGCGACGGCGAGCCCCGCGACCGTGGTCACCAGCGCTTCGGCCACGCCGGGCGCAACGGCGCTGATGTTCGCGCTCCCGGACGCCGCGATCCCGAGGAACGAGTCCATGACGCCGATCACCGTGCCGAGCAGGCCGAGGAGCGGCGAAACCGTCGCCGAGATGGCGAGCCACGACAGCCCGGCGGCGAGCTCGTCGCGCTCCTGCGCCTGCTCCTTCTCCAGGACCAGCCGCAGGGCGTGGAGCTGCGCTTCCGTGAGCCCGGGCGTCGGCGGTGCGTTCTCCTTCAACGCGCCCGGCCTCAGCTCGCTGAAGAAATTGATCCCCTGCCGGAACAACCGCGTGTACGGCGACTCCGGGAGCCGCAACACCGACTTGTAGGCGTCCTCGAGCCGCTGGCTGTGCTCGAGCGACCGGACGAAATGCATGCCCTGGCGACGCACCTTCCGGAACTGGGCGATCTTCCAGAAGATGATCACCCAGCTCAACAGCGAAAGCGCTGCGAGTATGCCGAGAATAATGTGCGTGGACAGTCCACCCCGAACGATCATGTCCAGCGCGCTGCGGGGCGCGCCGGCCTGGAGCATGAGGATCACCGCGTCGTCCCTCTTCCCGCTATGTACCGATAGGTTTCGTTGAGTCCGTCGCCGAGCGAGGTCCGCGGCGCCCAGCCGAGTGCCCGCAGCCGCGACGCGTCGAGACACGAGCGCAGCAGCTCGCCCGGGCGCGCCGGCGCGTACCGGATCTCGACCTCTCGTCCCACCGCGGCCATCATCGCGCGCGCGAGCTGGTTGACCGAGGTCTCGATCCCGGTCCCCACGTTGAACGAATGCGCGTCCAGCCCCGCGCCGTCACCGAGCGGCGCATCGGAGAGGAGCATGTTCGCCGCGACGACGTCGCCGACGTAGATGTAATCCCGCGTCTGCTCGCCGTCCCCGTAGAT
>VSDC01000525.1:0-1777 GCA_047459275.1 Gemmatimonadota bacterium | reverse complement strand
ACGCGCGACGTCAGATCGAGCGTCAGCTCGCGGAGACGACTTTCCCCGAGACGATGCCAGCGTACTCGGGCCTGAGGACCGACGCCGCCGGCCGGCTCTGGGTCATGGATTACACGACTTCGGGCGAGGAGAATCGGTGGGACGTCTTCGAGCCCGACGGCCGCTGGCTCGGCACCGTCGTGCTTCCGAAAGGATTCAACCCGACCGAGATCGGCGAGGACTACGTGCTCGGCATCGTGCGCGACGATCTCGGCGTCGAGCTCGTCCGCGTCCACCGCATCGAGAAGGGAGGATGAACATTGCCTCGCGCCACCCCGGGCCCTAAATTGTTACCGCTGGCAAAACCCCCATCTACGGAGGCCAACGATGGACGATAGTCTGGCTCGGGACGCAAAGCGGATGCTCCTGCGCTACGGCGCGCCCATCGCGGTGGTGGACAGGCTCTCCGACGAGGAGCGGATCTCGCTGTCTCGTTCTCTCGTGCGCACCGCGCTGGGCGATCGTCCCGCGAAGCTGCGCGAACTGCTCGCGGCCGGCGGTTGGCTGACCACGAGCTGATCGCGAAGCATAGAATCGAAATCGTGGAGCCCCGGGTCATTCGGCCCGGGGCTCAGTTGTTTCCAGCCGCGCTGCCGCGCACTCCCCGACCTACATCCTCCACACCCGCAACCCTTGCGGCGGCGGCGCGATGTCGTGGGCGACGTCGAGCTCGACGACGCGCTCGGCGTCCAGCACGATCTGCACGGGGACCAGCATCCGCTCGCCATGGGGCCGGGAGTCCAGCTCCGCGTCCACGCCGTCGACCCGCGCGGCCGCGAGCCGCGGGGCGGGAAGCATCGGCTCGAAGACGACCGTGACCGGCACCGCGCCCTCCTCCTGCTCGAGCCGGAACGCGTGCCGATCGCCGTCGCGGGCGCAGGTGAGGGCGATCACGGCGTCGCCCATGCGGAAATGATGCACTTCGAGCCGGTCCCATGACGCCGGGAGCTGCGGTCGCAACCGTAGCCGCCCCTTGACGGCATCCGGCTCGGCACCGAGCAAGCCGTACACGAACCCGTTCACGACCGCGGCCGCTTCCATCGTGGAAGCACATCCGTGCGCGAGGAGCGCTTCGACGCCCCGCAGCCACGCGCGGGTCGCGGCGTCGCTCCGGCCGGCGGCGAACTCCGCCCACGCCGCTCCGGCCGCGCCCAGGAAGGAGGGAAGGGTGGGGGCGCCGGGACGAATGGCGCGGCTGCGCAGCGCCTCGGCCAGCGCGGCGTCCCCGATCGATTCCGCGGCCACCGCCAGCTCGGCGAGGGCGATCGGGGTGAGACCCGTTTTGGAGACGGACGCGTCGCGCGCGCGCTCCGACGCCTCGCGTGCCTCGCGCACGTGTTCGCACGTCGCGCGCACGCGCGCCCACGTGTCGCGCACGAAACCGATGTCGCTGGTCCAGGCCAGGTAGCGGGCGGCGAGGATGAGGTAGAGGGCCGTCGCGTCGGGGTCGTCGTAGCGCGCTTCTCCGGTGAGACTCACGAGATCGGGCGCCCGGCCGGACTCGTCCAGGTGCTCGCCCAGGAAGGTGAGCACGTCCCGCGCGGCGTCGAACGCCCCGACCGCGAGGGCCGCGAGGGCGGCGGCGACGGACGCTGAGGTGATGAACCGAGGCGCGACGAGTGCATCCGCCGTACGGAACGCAGGCGCCGGCGAGGCGTGGCCGCGGACCACGAGCGCCCCGGCGTCGCGGCCGCCCACTACAGGCCCGCAGGCGTCGGTCTCGCCGACGCCGTACCCC
>VSDC01000524.1:0-1779 GCA_047459275.1 Gemmatimonadota bacterium | reverse complement strand
TCGCGCATCGTGGCGCCCACCTTGGTCGACTGGAGCCCGGCGCCGAAGCCCACCACGGCCGCCGGAACGCCAAGAACCGCGCACACCCGCTCCTCGGAAATGTCGCGCAGTGGCCCAAGCATTAGCCGGTTCGGATCGAAGCCGAACTGGTAGACCTCGGTAGGCGCCCCGACGACCAGCCACTCCCCGCGCTGGTGGCCGCGGAAGTTCTGCATGTACTCCTTCATCGCCTGGACATCCTCGGGCTTCGGCGGCCGAGCATCACTCTTCGGTGCGATCACACCGCCCGGGACGCCCATGTTCTTCAGGATGTAGGCGGAGAAGCGCGCCGCCTCCTCGTCCGTCATGACCTCGCGGAGCACGCTCTTCAGCGGCGAGAAGCCCTTGCGCGGGTTGTCCGGGTCGAGGCCATAACGGAGATGCACGACATCCGCGACGGGTAGCGGCTGCGACGGCCTTCCGTCGATCGGCGTGTAGTCGTAGTAATCGATGAACCGGCCGCCCGGCTGCCAGCGCGGCTCGACGGTCCAGTGGGGCGCGTACCAGAGCTCGACCACGCGCCGGAGCTCGTCGCGAACCTTGATCAGGTAGGCGTTGCCGTCAATGAACCAACTGATGAGCAACGCCTTGAACATGGAGTCGCCGTCATAGTACGGGTTCGGCCGCTCGAGAAGCTGGGCCAGCGGGTGATCTTCGACCACCCGCCACATCCCGCCGCGCTTCCGCTCGACGATCGGCTCCGCCTGCGTGAACGCACGGCCGATCCAGAGAAGCGGAGCCATCACGACGTTCGCGTTTCTGGCCTGTACGGCCTCGGCAGTCGCGGCGCCGACTGGAATGAAGCCGTCGTTACTCTCGCGCTGGGGTGCGAGCGCGTTCTTGATGCGGCTGATCCAACGAGGTGTCCTCACAGCGGCCTCCAGCTCAGCTCGGGTTCGGGCGCGTGCCGCGTAGCCATGTCGTAGGCGATCACGGCCGCCACGGCGAGGTCGATCCGCTGCTCGCTGTCTTTGTGAATCTTCGTGATCCGCTTTCCGCGCGAGTCGATCTTCACGACGCAGTTGCGGATGTGCTCTGCGAGCCGCTCATCGCCGTCGTGCGACAGGAGCCGGCCCTGTACGGCGTCCTCGAACGCCGCGCAGGCGGGCGCCATCCGGACAGCCGAGTGCGACGGCCACTCCACCATCGGGAGCCCGGCCTCGAGAAGGACCTGGATCGTCCGCTGCCACCGGAACGGGTCGCAGGCGATCGCCTGAACATCCCACCTGGCGCAGGCGGCGCGTAGCGTCTCCTCGACGTCGGGGATGTCGACTCGCCAGTCCTCAGTCGCCCCCGCCGGCCGCTCCCAATGCCCAATCACGAACAGATGAGGCCGCTCGCCGAGCATGCAGCCGACCACGGCCGTAGAGTCGCGGCTGTATGACCCGTCGAAACCGATCACGATCCGGGCACCATCGGGGACCTCGACATTCTCGGCGCAGGCGGCCCACAGCGCATCCGGCAGCCACCGCTCCGGCGCGCTCGCCCATTGGTTGAGGTAGTAGCGTCGGAACTCATGCTCCTTTGTCGGACCGAGCTCGTAGTACCGCCGAACGATCGAGTCCTCGGGTAGGAAGTCTCCCGCCGCTGGGTTCGCCGCGCGCACCGCCTCGCGGAGCTGATCCGGATCGGATAGGTCGAGATCCTCCGGCGCCTCCCACCACTGGAAGAGGAATCGCGGATCGTCGACCTCGCCGGCCTGCACCCGCTTCCCGTGGAGGTACAGCCGGCCGAGGAGCG
>VSDC01000062.1:0-8700 GCA_047459275.1 Gemmatimonadota bacterium | reverse complement strand
TCGAGACCGGTCCGGTCCTCAGCCTGGCGGTGCTGGTCGCCATCGCCAACCGGAGCAGGACGCGCCTGGCGGCCGGGGGGATCGACCCGGCACCCGCAACGCTGGCCGGCTATTCCTTCGCCCTCGAAGCGGCGGCCGCGGCCCTCGCGGTCCTCTGCGTCCTGGCCGCGTTCGCGTCGACGCCCGGGCTCGTGTCCCCGTCCGCTCCGGCGGGCTCTTCTCCGCTCGAACCATCATCGACTCGATCGAAAGGAGACGACGTATGACGCCCAGATTCACCGACAAGGTCGTGCTGATCACCGGCGGCGGCTCGGGGATCGGCCGCGCCACGGCCCGGGCGTTCGCCCGCGAGGGCGCGCTGGTCGTGGTCTCGGGACGCTCGCCCGACCGGCTGGCCGAGACGGTAGCCCTCATCCGGGAGGATGGAGGGCACGGGTGGGCCATTACCGCTGACGTCACACGCGCGGACGATGTCGCCCGCATGGTCGACGAGGTCGCCGCGCGCTACGGCCGCCTCGACGTCGCCTTCAACAACGCCGGCATCCTCGGCTCGCCCGCCCCGCTCGCGGATCTCGACGAGGCCGCCTGGGCCGCGGTGCTGGCCACGAACCTCACGGGGGTGTGGCTTTCCATGAAGTACGAGATCCCCCTGATGCGGGCGAGCGGCGGAGGCGTGATCGTCAACATGGCGTCGAACATCGGCGCTCACCTGCGCGTCCCCGGGCTGGGCGCGTACGCCGCCGCGAAGGCCGGAGTGAGCGCTCTCACGCGCGCGGCCGCGAAGGAGTACATCCGCGACGGGATCCGCATCAACGCATTCAGCCCGGGCCCGATCGCCACGGACATGGCGCGGCTCGACGGTGAGACGGATGCGGAGCGCGACACGCGGGTGGCCGGGTTCCTTCCGGTCGGGAGGATCGGTCGACCCGAGGAAGCGGCCGCGGCGGTGCTCTGGCTCGCGTCGCAGGAGGCGGCGTTCACCGTCGGACACGATTTCGTGATGGACGGCGGCGCGACCGTGTGACGCAGTCATCCAGGCACCTCGGTGCGGCTTCGCCACCCGGCCCGCCAACGCCCTCTGGCGTGGTCCGTGCAACAGCGTCCCTCCCGGCGGCCGTCCCCGCGTGGCGGATGTGAGGACCTTGGACCGAACAGGTGCCTGGATGCACGGCATTGACGGCCTGCTGTCGGGTGCGATGCCCGCTGCTACCCGGCGCGGGGTTCGAGGATGAGCCCGTTCGAGGCAACACCCCCCGACGAGCGATCGCCACGGGGACGATCATGGCGCGTTCTGTGGGCACCGGCGCTGGCCATCCTCACCGTCGAGATCTTTCGCCGTTCCGGTCTCTACGACCCGGAGACCTATAGCCTCGTCCTCATCGTCCCGATCGTCACGGTCCTGTACGTCTCGTTCGTGGGCGACTTCCGCGCCGCCCTCGTGAGCACGGGCGCGATCATCCTCTACAACGGCGTGCTGGCCACCGGACCGGACATCCCCTTCCTCTCGGACCGGTGGGTGCGACGCGTCGTCGTCATCGGCGTGTCGCTCCCGCTCGCCTCCGTCCTCATGGGGCGGCTCCGCCAGCAAGCGGAGAGGCTGGAATCCCGCTTCCGGTTGATCGCCGAGAACATCCACGAAGTCCTGTGGCTCGCCACCGCGGACCTGGGCGAAGTGCTGTACGTCAATCCCGCTTACGAGGAGATCTGGGGCCAACCTGTCGACGTCATCCTCCGGAATCCCGGCGCCCGCCTCGAGGTGGCGCTCCCGGGGGACCGGGCGCGCGTACAGGAGGAGATCCGGCGGCGGCTCCCCTTCGGCGAATACGACGTCGAGTATCGCATCCTCCACCCGTCGGGCGCCGTTCGCTGGGTTCGGGAACGCGCCATCGCGATCCGCGACGATAAGGGGCAGATCTACAGGATCGTCGGCCTGACCGAGGACATCACGGAACGGAAGACCAGAGAGGAGGAGCAGAGATGCCTTGCCGAGGTCGGAAAGGTTCTCGCCGGTTCCCGGCGCTATGAGGAGACGCTCGCGGCCATCGCACGACTCGCTGTTCGGCACGTGGCGGACTGGGTGAACATTGACGTGCTGGAGGACGGGCGGATCCGGCGCATCGCGATCGCCCATGCGGATCCGGAGAAGGAACGGCTCGCCAGGGAGATGTTTCGTCGCTGGCCGCCCGACTCGAGGGCGCCGTTCGGGGCGGCGAAGGTGATCAGGACCGGACGTGCCGAGCTGATCCCGGAGATCCAGGAGCGCGTGCTCCGCGGCATTGCGCACGACGCAGAACAGCTCGAGATGCTCCGCCGCCTGGGTATGCGCTCGGCGATGCTCGTGCCGCTCATCACGCGCGGGCGGACGGTAGGTGCCATTACTTTCATCTCCGCCGAGTCCGGCCGCATCTACAACGCCGACGACCTGGTCCTGGCCCAGGAGCTCGCCACGCGCGCGGCGCTCGCAATGGACAACGCGCGCCTCTTCGAGCTGGAGCGCCAGGCGCGGGCCGACGCCGAGGCCGCACGCGACGAGGCCCGCCGCGCCGCCATGCGCTCCGCTTTCCTTGCCGACCTGTCCACCGTGCTCGCGTCGTCCCTCGATTACCGGGAATCGCTCCGCGAGCTGGCTCACCTCTCCGTCCCGCGCTTCGCCGACTGGTGCATCGCCGACCTCCTCGAAGGCGGCGAGCTCGAGCGCGTCGAAGTCGCCCATCGGGACCCCGAGGACGAGGGTCTCGCCCGCGAGCTGCTGCGGAACGTGCCGGACGTCGACTCGGATTCGCCGATCGCACGAGCCATCGCCACCGGCAGGGCGGAGCTCGCCGAGGACGTTCCCGCGGCATGGCTCGACGGCACCGCCCGCCCCCCGGACGCCGCGCCGACCTCGCTCTACCGGAAGCGGTTCCGCTCCGTCATCACCGCCCCGCTCCTCGCCCGCGGCCACACCCTCGGCGTGATCACCCTCGCCGTCGCCGAATCCGGGCGACGATACGAGTCCGACGACCTCGCGCTCGCCGAGGAGATGGCGCGCCGCGCCGCCGTCGCCGTCGACAACGCACGGCTCTACCACGAAGCCCTCGCGGCGAACCGGGCCAAGAGCGACTTCCTGGCCGTCATGAGCCACGAGCTACGGACGCCCCTCAACGCCATCCTCGGCTACACCGACCTCATGCGGATGGGCGTCCCGGAGCCCCTCCCGGCCTCGGCACGCGCGCACGTCGAGCGCATCACTGCGAGCGCGCGCCACCTCCTCGAGCTCATCGACGAGGTCCTCTCCTTCTCCCGGATCGAGGCGGGACGCGAGGAGCTCCGACTCCAAAGGGTCGACTCGCGCGAATCCCTCCGGGACGTCGCCGCCATCGCCGAGCCGCTCGCCGGGGAGAAGGGGCTCCGTTTCCGACTCCAGCTCCCCGAGGGCGACGCGGACCTCGTCACCGACCCGGCGAAGCTCCGGCAGATCCTCCTCAACCTCCTCTCGAACGCGGTCAAGTTCACCGACCGAGGCGAGGTCACCCTCGCTGCCGATGCCGACGACGACTCCGTTTCCTTCACCGTCTCCGACACCGGGATCGGGATCGCGCCCGAGCATCAGGATCGGATCTTCGAGGCCTTCTGGCAGGTCGAGCAGGGCGCGACTCGCCGCGCCGAGGGGACCGGCCTCGGCCTCACCGTCGCCCGTCGCCTCGCCCGCCTGCTCGGCGGCGACATCACGGTCGAGAGCGATCCCGGGCGCGGGAGCACGTTCACGGTGCGATTGCCTAGGCGGCGGTGGAGGGCGGGTTAACGGAGGATCGTATCAACGTAATTCCCGGCCTGGCGCAACACCCGGTACTTCCGCGCGAGATCGTCCCACCCGAGCCCTCGATCGAAGGCGTCGGAGATCTCCTCGAGCTTCGACGACGTCACGAGGTACCCTCCGACATCCAGGCCGGCATCCCGGAACTCCTGGCTCTCGTTCAATCGCTCGAGCTCGAGGAACGCCTCGATCTTGTCCCGGTTCCCGGCCAGGCCGCCGTGGTGCATGCCGTGGGGCTCCACGAAGCGGACGCGTGTAAAGCCGTCCGAGGATCGCAGCCAGACGATGAAGTCCGGGAAGAACCCGCTCCGCCGGAAGAAGCCGACGCCGCTCCCGGGGCGGTTCCGGAGGACGAACAGCTCGCGGTCCCGGAACTCGTCGGCCTCGTGGTGTCGCTTCCAGTACTCGGCCAGGTCCCGGAGGAACTGCACTTCGCTCGGCTCGAGCCCCGGCGGCGAGATCTGGATGTCCGCGTCCTCGTCGCGCGGCGCGAGGAGGAGCGGAGTCCATAGATGGTGGTCCAGATGCATCCGGGGGAGCGGCGCGCCGCCGCTCGCGAACAAGCGAGCGGGATTCTCGACCAGCGCGCGGATCTCCGCCGCGAGCGACTCGGAGGCCACGCGCACCACGTACGCGGGCGGCACGTGCTCCCGCACCTCGAGCGTGCCGGGGACGAGGTTGCGGCTCTCGGCCTCCCGTTCCCGGCGAGCGACGAAGCGATCGATGTAGTGGGTCAGCACGAGCCGCGCGATCTCGCGCACACGTTCGGGATCCTCGGCGTCGCGGCGATCCACCCGCACCGAGGCCCCGCGCAGCACATCGAGCACGACGTCGCGCGGGACGAACAGGTTCTGCAGCCGCCGGCGTGCCTTGTACTCCAGCACGTCGGCGTACAGGGCGTCCACATCGAGGAGCCCGGCGACGGCGGGGTCGGCGAAGTCCAGCTCGACCGCGCCCGCCACCGCGATCTCCCTCACCTCCTCCCCGGCCATCGCCGCGGCGCGCGCCGCCAGGTCCAAGCGCACAGGGATCGACCGGTCGACCTCGAGCGTCCACGTCTCGCCTTCCGCCGAGTACCCGTCCCGCGGCCGCGGCACGGGGAGGACGACGACGTCCTCGAAGAGGGAACGCACGGGGACCTCGACCGGCTCCGGGAGCCCCTCTCGCTGGAGCATCGTCCGGAACGCCTCGAGGTAGTCCGCGTTCCAGCCGAAGATGTACAGCGTCTCGAGCTGCTTCAGTCCCGCGGGCAGGTCGGGCTCGGGGTCGGCGACGGCGGCGCTCCGTCGCAGCGATCCGTCCTTCCCGCGCAACCGCACGCCGCGCCCGAAGAGCTGGATGACCTGAGGCCCCTCGCCCCGGCCGAGGTTGAGGAGCCCCATGGTGCTCACTCGCCAGCTCGACCACCCCTCGATGAACTTCTTGGCGCCGATCAGGATCGAGACCGGCGACTCCGGCGAGTCGATCTCCTTGAAGAGCGAGTCCTTGAACCGCTCCTCGGCCACGACCTCGATCCCGAGCTCCTCGGCGAGGTGCTTCTTGAAGCCGGAGACGTCCCCGATGTTGACGACGGCGAAGTAGGGGTGCTCGGGATCGTCGGGCGTCGAGGTCTTGAGCCCCAGCTCGCCGTCCGCGCCCTTCAGCTCCCGGACCTCCAGGCCCCCGGTGCCGCGGAACACGTCCCGGCGGATCCGCTCGTACAGCTCGTCCGGATCGCCGGCCAGGTGAGGCAGTCGTTCCTGGAAGGCATCCCCACCGCTCTTCACGTCCCGGAATCCGCTCTCCCCGGCCAGCGTGCGCCGGATCGCGTCGACCGCCCACGCCCGGTCCTCGAGGAATCGACGCAGGAACGCAACGGCGGTGGCGACGTCGCTCCGCGACCGCCCATCCCGCCTGTACATGGCCGTGACCCGGGACCCGAGGAACACCCAGAGCGGTTTCTCGATCTGGTACGGCCGCAGCGCGTCCCGATTCTCGTGGAAAAGCCGGAGCTGCTGGTAGAAGATGAGGAGCCCGCCGAGGAGCAGCTCGTGCGCCTGGTCCTCCCGCACGCTCCTGAGGTTCAGGACGTCGAACTCCTTCCCGTACCCGTCACCGTGGAAGTGCCGGTAGGAGTAGTCGAAGACGATGCTCTTCCCGTACTCGGCCAGGAGCTCCGCCCGGGCCCGGGGCGGCGCGGCGCCGATCGCCTGCGCGAACGTCGCGCTGTACTCGAGGATGAGCCCGTCGGCGCCGAGCTTTTCCTGCCGCCTCTTCCACGTCCGGGCCTCGGCGCCCGTGCCCTTGTGCCCCTCGTCGACGAAGACGAGGTTCGCGCTCCCCAGCGACTCGAGCGGGATGCTGAGCCCCTCGCCCGTTGCCGTCTCCGCGAGCTTGTGGATCTCGACGACCCGCACGTGGGGTCCGAGGAGCCACCCCTGCAGCGCCGGCGTGGGGTCGTGCACCAGGTGGGTCGCATGGATCCCGCTCAGCCGCAGCTCCCCGAGGTGTTGGTCGGAAAGTCCTTCGTTGGGCGTGATCAGGTAGATCCCATCGAATTCCCGCCGGCCGTCCGCCCGCCGCACCAGCGCCTCCGGGTGCCGGCCGTGGCGCAGGTAGTGCTCGACCTGCCAGAGGTTGACGTGCATGAGGAGCGTCTTCCCCGCCCCCGTCGCGAGGAAGAACGCCAGGCGGCGCAGATCGTCCGGCTCGAACGGCGGGATCCCCGTGAACCGGCCCCGCGCCTGCCCCGCCGCGAGAAAGCCGTTCAGCTCGGCGACCAGCGCGTCCGGATCCGACGTCAACCGGTCGAGCAGGATCTCGGCATACAGCAGCGCCAGGTACTGGAAATACTTGAACCGCAGACCGCCCCGCGCACGCGACAGCCGGGCCTCGTAGTCGACGAGGCGCGCGTCGTAAGCCGCGAGCGTGTCCTCGTCCAGCTTCCGGTCCCGCCGCCCGGCGAGAACACGGAAGAAATGGCTCTGCCCGTCGCCGCCCGGGCCTTCCTCCTGCGCGGCCAACGCGCCCTTGAGCGCCTCCAGGTCGTCCGCCCCGAGCAGCGCGTGCAGCCAGCGGTTCAGTACGAGATGGCGTTGGAGACTCACGCGATGAACTCCCCCGATCCGAGAAGAACAGAATTCCGCACCAACGAAGCCCGTGGGGATACCTACCCACGGGCGACCCACCGGCGCGGATCCTGGCGCACATGGAAGCAGCCGATCACGACGACGGCGTCGGGTTCTTCGATGTAGAACACGCTGTAAGGAAATTTCCGGAGGAGAGCCCGGCGGATATCGCCGAACACGGCCGGGTAAGCTTGAGGGTGCCTCCCGATCGATGCCAAGGCCGCGTCGAGTGCTCGGAGGAACTCTTCGGCCAGGCCACGACCTCGCTCCGCGTACCAGCGATACGCCTCGCCGATATCACGTTCGGCTTCGCCCCGAACTTTGATCGGCTTATTCACCCCTGACCACGGAAGCGCTCTCTCACGACCGCCCAGTCCTCACCCGGGTCCCGATCTACGGCGTACGCCTCCAGCCGTCGCGAGAGCTCGACTTTCTGCGCCTCGGTCACGGGCACCGACGCGGGATCCCGGGCAATGCTGTCCCATAGATCCTGTACGAGCTGGATTCGCTCGCTCGTGCTCAACTCCTCCAGACCGGGAACCATGAACTCCATCGTCTCCTCCAGATCACTCGCGAACGCGCTCAGGCCATCACCACGTCGTCCCGCATCCAGGGCGCGGCCGCCTCATCGTCACGATCCCGCCGATCGATCGCCCCTGAAACCGGTAATCCGCACGTCACCATCGGGAAAACGGGCGAGAATGACCAGCTCTCCACCCATCGCCTCGATGAATCGACGGAGGGTGCTCACGTACATGTCCGCCCTTCGTTCGAGCTTTGAAACTGCGGCCTGGCCACTCCGGAGCTGAGCAGCCAGTTGCTGCTGCGTCAGATTACGCGCCTCTCTCAACTCGTGCAGCGGCATCTCTTTCAAAGCGGTTTCCACACGCTCTTCGATACGCCGCCTCGCGTCCTCCGGAAGTTTACGGTAGAGGTCACGGAAACCACGCGCCACAGTGCACTTCCTCCTTCGCCCGACAACGGCCAGTCGGCGGCCTGTCACGACAGCATCCTCCCTGGCCGGCAGTTTCATGCCTCCGATGGAATATGCCACAAGAGGAATTACCAGACAAGAGGAGGGATGCAGCTCAGCGCGAGCACCCGTTCAGGCGCAACCACCGATCCCCGAGAGCCCTCGCACCCAATACACGCACCGCCGTCATCGCTTGCGTCCATGCCGGGCGATGCTCATCACCTCGACGGCCCAATCGGTCTGTTTCACCGCTCCTCCTCGGCGATCAGACGCTTGAAGTCCGGGTCGAGGGACCGCACGCCCGGCGTCGCGCAGTCGGCGTTGCAGAGCACCTCGTCCCAGGGCCCCGTCTCGGCGAGGCGCGGCTCGAGCCACCGGCGCTCGAGGACGGGGTCGAGCCCTTCCACGTCGCGCCAGAGGACGAGGACCCGTTTGCCGTCCCGGTCGCGGGCGCGGACGACGCGGTAGAGCCGCTCGGGGTCCTCCGGGTTCGTCCACCGCTCCCGTCGCTCGACGTGCAGCCCGTAGACCAGGTTGAACGTCTCGATCAGGTCCACGGTCCGTTCCCGCGGCCCCTGGTCCGTGAGCACCTCGATCGTGTAGCGGAACGGGTGCTCGAGCCGGTCGAGGTGCAGGAGCGACGCGCTCGCCTCGAGGGGCAGCCGGGCCAGGTATCGCAGCCGGTAGGCGTCCTCGCCCACGGTCTTTCGGTGGGCGTCGGCCCGCGGCGCCTCGCGCGCCAGCGTCTCCTCCGTGGCGAGGTTGTGCAGCGCGTCCTCGTAGCTCTCGATCCGCAGCACCTTCACCACCCGCGGCGTGCGCTC
>VSDC01000523.1:0-1780 GCA_047459275.1 Gemmatimonadota bacterium | reverse complement strand
GGAGGGGGGAGGGCGGGCGCTACACCAACCCTCGCACCACCTCCCCCAGCACCCCCATCGCCTCCTCCAGTTGCGCATCGCTCAGGTACGGTGCCGGGCCGAGGCGGAGCACGTCGCCGCGGTAGTCGGTGAAGACGCCGCGCCCGCGGAGCAGCCGCTGGAGCTCGCCGGCACGGGGGGAGCGGAGCGCGAGGAACCCGGCGACGTCGTTCAGATCGACCTCGCGGTCGCGATCGATCACGGCGGGGTCCAGGTCGAGCTCGTCGAACGCGCGGGCCAGGACCCGGATCTGGTGCTGGCTGACCTCGCGCAGCATGACAGGCGTCAACCGCAGCTCCTCGAAGAAGTCGAAGACCGAGGCGGCGCGGTAATGCGACGTCGGGTCGTACGTCGCGCCGGCGAAGCGGGCGTGGCCGTCGCCGTACCCGACACGACGCGGGGCGCCGGCCGCGTCGGCCCCACCCGCCGCGCTCGCCGAAGCCTCGGGCATCAGCCAGAACTCCGCGAACCACCCCGTGACGATCGGCCGCAGGTCGCGCCCCGGCGGCGCCCTCATGAACGCATTCCCTTCGCCCAACTGGCAGTACTTGTATCCGCCGCCGACGATGAACGCATCCTCGAGCCCCAGCGCGCGGATCGAGAAGGGGACGACGTTGAGGTGGTGGTAGGCGTCGACCAGAAGCTCGGCGCCGAACCGGCGGCATGCGGCCATGACGTGGTCGAGGCCGCGAACGATGCGGGCGTCCCGGTAGAAGACGGACGAGACGAAGACGGCGGCGGTGCGGTCGTCGACGGCGCGGGCCAGCCGCTCGGCCACGTCGTCCGCCGGGTCGCGCGGCACCCTGACCACCTCGATCCCCTCCTCCGCCAGCCGGTCGAGCTGGCGACGGAGGGTGTGGAACTCGCCGTCCGTGCTCACCAGTCGCGGCCGCTCGCGGAGCGGGAGCGCGGAGAGGAAGCGGATGATCAGCTCGTGCGTGCTCGACGCCAGGGCGATCGATTCGGCGAGGCACGCGAGGTCGGCGCCGTTGGCGTCGCCGTCCAGGAGCCGGGCGTAGCCGAGGCGGACGCGGTCGGCCTTCTCGAAGGCCCGGTACCACTTCTCGTCGACGAGCTCGGCCGCGTCGACCCACGCCTGCTGCTGCCCCTCGAAGCCCCGGTCCGGCCACGCCTGGTGCGAGTGACCGGTCAGGAGGAGCCGGTTCGCGACGTCGAAGCGGCGGTAGTGGGGCGCCAGGGCGTTCGGGCTCGCGTAGAGCTGCTCCGGCTGGATCATGTGGTCAGAGCTCCGTCCGGATCGCCCACAGGTCCGGGAACGCGGGCTTGAAGAGCGTCGTCTTGAGGTACTCGGCGCCGGTCGAGCCCCCGGTCCCCGGCTTCGTGCCGATGGTCCGCTCGACCATCTTTACGTGACGATAGCGCCACTCCTGGACGCCCTCGTCGAGGTCGACCATCCGCTCGCAAACCTCGCTGACCGTCGGATCGTTCCGGTAGATGTCGATCAGGATGCGCTGGAGCTCAGACGACGGCTCGACCGGCTGCGTCACATCGCGCTCCAGGAGCGACTTCGGCACGGGGTAGCCGCGGGCGGCGAGGTACCGGAGGAAGGAGTCCCACAGGGTGGGTCGCCGATAGTAGTCCTCGAGCATGTCGCGCCCCAGCGCACCCTCGGGGTAGTGCTCGACCGCCGAGCGACGCTTGTAGCCGAGCGCGAACTCGAGGGCGCGGAACTGGAACGACTGGAACCCGCTCCCGGTCTCGAGCCGGTGGCGGAAGGAGA
>VSDC01000061.1:0-8731 GCA_047459275.1 Gemmatimonadota bacterium | reverse complement strand
GGGAGTTGCGGCTGTGTGGGAGGCGACCGGGCTTCCGTCTCGCATCCTGGCCCGCGATCTGCACCCTCGCGCCTCGACCCGTCTCCGGCACAGGTGACGCCCCGAAGCACGATGCCGACGCTGCCGCGGCCCGCCCAGGACCGACCCAGCAACCACGCCATCCCGTGGTTCCTCCTGTCGCCGGAGGACGCACTCCGGCGCCTCGGCGTGGATCCCGATCGCGGACTTTCGGCGGAAGAGGCCCGGCGTCGCCTGCAACGCCACGGCCCGAACGAGCTGCCGCGGGAGGCGGGCCCGACCGCCTGGCGGATCCTCTGGAGCCAGTTCGCCTCGCCGCTGATCCTGGTCCTCATCGTGGCGGCGTCGATCTCCACGGCGACGTGGTTCTTCGAGACCCAGCGCGCCTCCCTCCCTTTCGACGCCCTCGCCATCCTCGCGATCGTCGTCCTGAACGCCGTCCTGGGGTTCGTGCAGGAGTACCGCGCGGAGCGCGCGGTCGAGGCGCTGGAAGAGCTGTCGGCCCCGGTGGCGCGCGTCCGGCGCGACGGCGAGGAGCGCGAGGTCGCGGCCGCCGAGCTGGTGCCCGGCGACATCCTCCTCCTCACGGCGGGCGACCGCGTTCCTGCCGACGCCCGCCTCGTCGAGGTCCACACGTTGAAGGTGGACGAGGCGCCGCTCACGGGGGAGTCGGTGGCCGTGAGCAAGCGGGTCGAGGCGCTGGACGACCCCGCCACGGAGATCGGGGACCGCAGGAACATGGTCTACATGGGCACCGCGGTCACCTACGGCCGCGCGACAGGTGTCGTGGTCGGGACCGGCGCCGACACCGAGATGGGCGGGATCGCGACGCTGCTCCAGCGCGCCGGCGACAAGACGACGCCGCTGCAGCGGCAGCTCGCCCGGGTCGGGCGACAGCTCGGCGGGCTGGCCCTCGGCGTCTCCCTCGTCGTCGTCGCGGTCGGGCTGCTCCGGGCGGGCAGCTTCGACCTGGACGTCCTGCTCCAGATGTTCCTCTTCGGCGTCGCGCTCGCGGTGGCGGCGGTCCCCGAAGGACTGCCGGCCGTGGTCACCGCGTCCCTCGCCCTCGGCGTCCGCCGCCTCGCCCAACGGAACGCGATAGTGCGCCGCCTCCCCGCCGTCGAGACGCTCGGCAGCGCCGACGTCATCTGCACCGACAAGACGGGCACGATCACCCGCGGCGAGATGACCGTGCGACGGATCCTCCTCGGCGCCGACCGCGTGATCGAGGTGACGGGCGCGGGCTTCGCTCCGGAGGGGGAATTTCTCGAGCTCCGTGCACCGAGCGCGGGGGTGAGCACCGAGAGCGGCGCCGCACGCGTGACCGCCGATGGCCGGACCACCGGCGACGCATCGTCGGCCACAGACGACCCGGCGGCCGCCGACGCCAACGTGACCACGGGTGGCCCGGCGACCACCCACTCCGGCGCGGCCTCGGTCGACTCGCGCGCCGTCGCCCATGCGGCGTCCCCGGCCGACGCACGTCCCATCGACCCCGCCCACGACCCCGCGCTCCTCCACCTGCTCCGCCTCGCCGCGCTCGACAACGACGCGAAGCTGGTCGAGGAGGACGGCGACGCGCCGCGGCTCCGGATCGACGGTGACACGACGGAGGGCGCCCTCGTCGTCGCCGCGCGGAAGGCGGGGCTCCACGAGGAGCGGCTGCGCGAGGAGTTCCCGCGCGAGGGCGAGATCCCGTTCAGCGGGGAGCGCAAGCGCATGACCACGGTTCACACGCTGGACGGCGTGCGCACCGCGATCGTGAAGGGCGCGCCGGAGGTGATTCTGGAACTGTGCACGAAGGTGCGGGTCGCCGCCCCGGACGCGATGGGGACGCGCGACTCCTTCCGCCGGCGCAGCGACGCCGCCACGGACACACCGGGCACCGTCGGCGACGCCACCGAACCTGGCGGCGCCACCCGCCCCCTCGACGAATCGATCCGCGCCGCCATCCTCGCCCGCAACGAGCGGTTCGCCGCCGACGCGCTCAGGACGCTCGCCGTCGCCTCCCGGCCGCTGCCGGAGGACGCAAACCTCGACGACCCGGATGCCGTCGAACGCGACCTCGTCTTCGAGGGTCTCTTCGGGATGCTGGACCCGCCGCGCCCCGAGGCTGGTGCGGCGGTCGCCGAGGCGCGGCGCGCCGGGATCCGGACCGTGCTCCTCACGGGCGACCACGTTCTCACCGCCCGCGCGATCGCTCGTCAGGTGGGCGTCGCCGAGGACGATGACGCGCCGGTCCTCGCCGGACGCGATGTCGCCGCCATGGCCGACGACGAGCTCGCCCGGCGCGTCGAGGAGGTCAGCGTCTACGGCCGAATGGGGCCGGAGGAGAAGATCCGGATCCTGCGCGCGCTGAAGCGGCATCGCCGCATAGTGGCCATGACGGGCGACGGCGTGAACGACGCGCCGGCGGTCAAAGACGCCGACATCGGCGTCGCCATGGGGCTGACGGGGACCGACGTGACACGCGAGGCGAGCGACGTCGTCCTCACGGACGACAACTACGCCACGATCGTGGCCGCGATCGCCGAGGGGCGCCGGGTCTTCGACAACATCCGCGCCTTCACGCGCTACCTCCTTTCGGCAAACGCGGGCGAGGTGCTGACGGTGTTCGCGGCGGTCATGCTGGCCGGGCCGCTGGGGCTGGCGCCGGACGGCGCGCTCTTCCTCCCGCTCCTTCCCGCGCAGATCCTCTGGATCAACCTGGTCACGGACGGGCCGCCGGCGCTCGCCCTCGGGATGAGTCCGGCGCGTCCGGAGCAGATGCGTCGCCCACCGCGCCCGCCGGAGGAGCCGGTGATCCACCGGCCGATGTGGTTCCTGATCGGGACGGTCGGCGTCGTGATCATGCTCGGCACGCTCTTCGTGCTGGACGCCTACCTGCCAGGCGGGCTGGTGCACTTCATGGGCGCCGGCGACGCGGGCGCCTACGCGTACCGCTACGCGCGCACGGCCGCGTTCACGACGCTGCTCATGTTCGAGATCTTCGATGTCTTCAACTGCCTGAGCCAGACGGAGAGCGTGTTCCGGAGCGACGTGCACCGCCACCCATGGCTGCTGGGCGCCGTCGCGCTGAGCCTGCTGCTCCACGTCGCGGTGGTGTACTGGGCGCCGCTGCAGGCGGCGTTCGGCACGGTCCCCCTCGCGCCGCGCGACTGGATCTTCGCGGCGGGCGTCGCGGCGAGCGTCGTCGTCGCGGTCGAGCTGCTCAAGCTGACGCCGGCGGTGCGGACGCGGGCGCGGGGATAACGCCGGCGTGCCGCGGCGCTGCATCACACCGCTTCGCCGGATCGGCCCCGGCACGGGAGCCCTCGGCCGCGCCGCGCGCCTCGTGCACCGCGCCGCCATACTGCGCCGCCGATCTCACCACCCCAGGTCCGGCCGCACCGTGTGGAAGACCCCCGGCGGCCTCCCGAGGCTGAAGAGATAGGCCGCCATGTCCAGCGCGTCGTCCGCCGTCACACCGAGGTTCGGCATCACGGTCCCCGGCTCGATCGCCTGCGGGTTCACGATCCATGCGACGAGGTCCTCGGGCGTGTTCAGCACCGCGCCCGCGATGAAGTGGCGCTCGCCAAAGCGATCGAGGGGCGGGCCGACCTGCCCGCGGGCGTTCGTCACGCCCGGGATGACGTGGCACGCCCCGCAGCCGTACGCCGCCATGAGCCGGCGGCCGCGGTCCGGGTCCCCCTGCGTCAGGAGCATGCGGAGCCCACGGTCGTCCTCCTCGATCCACTGCACGTAGGGCGGAAGCGGTTCGCCCGTGTCGATCGCCCGGACCATCGCCTCGTACTCCCGTCGCGAGAGCCGCACCTGGCGCCTCAGGTAGGCGACGACGGCCCAGATCTCGTCGTCCGTCAGGGCGATCGAGAACGCGGGCATCCCCGTCAGCTTCAGCCCATTTCGGGTGATCCAGAACAGCTCGGCATCGGACCACGCGGAGATCTCAATGGCGAGGCGGGGCGCGGCGGGGTTCAACCCCCTGCCGATCACCTCGCGGTCGGCGCCGGGCGAGCCGTGGCAGACGGCGCAGTACTGGCGGTAGCGCACGAGTCCCGCACGGACGAGCGCGGGCTCGGAGAGCGGCGGCGCCTCGATCCCCGCGGCATGGCGCCGCACCGAGCTCTGCTGGACCGTGGTCAGGATCCGCGTGACGAAGTCGTAGTGCGACCGGTTCGCGGCGATGTCGTAGACCCCTGAGTAGATCACCGTCGCCGCCGCCATCACCGCCAGGACGGAGACCGTCACCACGGCCCAGAAAACGCACTTGAGGGCGAGCTTCACGGCGACTTCCAGCGAGCCGGGATCGGGGCATGAGCCGAAAACGAGGCCCGATGCGGGGTGCATGGGGCGTGCCAGGCGGGCCTGGCCTCTGCGAGGCGCGGCTGCGATCCGGGTGGGCATACGCCGGCGGCGCCAGACCCGGGCCCGTGTCTTGCAAACGCCGTCGCGGCTCGCGACCGCGCAGGGGTGGCTCGCGAGCGACGCGTGGTCCCGCGACGCCGCGTCGGCGCGAGGCGCACGCGGTCTCCCTCATTGCGATCCGGCGGCCCATGGACGGAACCCCCTGGCCCCAATCCGCCCTTGCCCCCGACGGGCCCGCCGCCCGGGCGATCCTCGAGATCGGCTGGGTCCTGACCGGTCTCTCCGGCTTCGTCGTGCTCCTCGTCGCCGCCGCCCTGCTGATCGCGATCCTCCGGCGACACGACTACGAGGCCACGGCCGCGCCGCTCCCGGTCTCGCCCGACCTGGTGCGCAAGATCCGGCGCGAGCGCGAGAGCCTCGAGCCGACGCCGGGGGAGTCGCTGCCGCTGGAGGCGCAGGCGGGCGCCGGGCTCGGCCGCCGCCGAGAGGTGCGGCGTGACACGCTCCCCGACGACCAGCGCGGCGTACGCTGGATCCTCGCCGGCGGCGTCGCCTTCCCCGTCGTCGTCCTCGTCCCGCTGTTCGTCCTGACCATGCGCTCGCTCGCGGCCGTCGAAGCGCGCGACGTGGAGCCCGACCTCACGATCGAGGTGATCGGACGGCAGTACTGGTGGGAAGTCCACTACCTGGATGAGGCGGGGAATCGCCTCTTCGAGACCGCGAACGAGATCCACATCCCGGTCGGCCGGACCGTGCTCGTGCGCCTCCTCTCCGCCGACGTGATCCACTCCTTCTGGGTTCCACGGCTGGCCGGGAAGCTGGACATGATCCCGGGGAAGGTGAACCAGCTCCGCATCCGCGCGGATGAACCCGGAGAGTACCGCGGGCAGTGCGCCGAGTACTGCGGGTTGCAGCACGCGAAGATGGCGTTCCTCGTCGTCGCGCAGCCGGAGGAGGAGTTCGAGGCGTGGGCGGTGCGGCAGGCGCTCCCGGCCGCGGCGCCCGCGGACTCGCTCGCCGCCCGCGGACGCGACGTCTTCCTTCGGAGCGGCTGCGCCGTCTGCCACGCGATCCGCGGCACCCCGGCCGCCGTGGCGGACCTGGGCCCCGACCTCACGCACGTGGCCAGCCGGCGCACCCTCGCCGCGCTCGCCATACCGAACAACCGCGGCCACCTCGGCGGCTGGATCGCGGACCCGCAGGCGATCAAGCCCGGGAACCTGATGCCCGCGGTCCCGCTCTCGGCCGCGGACCTCCAGGCTCTGCTCCACTACCTCGAAGGGCTGCGGTAGGACCATGGAGACCGGCACCGCTCCTCGGTTCGACACGCACCGCTACTTCGTGGTCGACGAAGAGCGCTCGCGTGAGTTCGAGCGCGTCTGGGGCGCCGCCGGCGGCATCCTCGGCTACCTCCGGGAGATCAACAACATCCCGATCGCGCAGCGCTACATCTTCGCCAGCTTCGCCTTCTTCCTCGTCGGCGGCGCGTTCGCGCTCCTCATGCGCACCCAGCTCGCGGTCCCGGAAAACGACTTCCTCGACCCGCGCACCTACAACCAGCTCTTCACCATGCACGGGACGACGATGATGTTCCTCTTCGTCATCCCGTTCATCGAGGCGGTCGCGAACTACTTCCTCCCCCTCATGCTCGGCACGCGCGACCTCCCGTTTCCGCGCATGACGACGCTCGCGCTCTGGACCTACATCTGGGGCGGGCTCTTCATCTTCACGAGCTTCCTCTTCGGCGTGGCGCCCGAGGCCGGCTGGTTCGCCTACGTCCCGCTCAGCAACCGGGAGTTCAGCCCCGGCCTCGGGATGGACTTCTGGGACATCGGCCTGAGCGTCGCGGAGATCGCCGCCATGGGCGCCGGCGCCGAGCTGTTGATCGCGGTGCTGCGCATGCGCGCGCCGGGACAGGCGCTCCACCGCCTGCCCATCTTCGCCTGGGCGATGATCGTCTTCGCCTTCATGATCATCTTCGCCTTCACTCCGCTCATCGTGGGGACGCTCATGCTCGAACTGGACCGGAAGGCACTGACCAGTTTCTTCGTCCCCGAGAACGGCGGCGACCCGCTCCTCTGGCAGCACCTCTTCTGGTTCTTCGGGCACCCTGAGGTCTACATCATGTTCATCCCGGCGCTCGGGATGGTCTCGCAGATCGTGCCCGTTTTCGCCCGGCGCCCGCTGGTGGGCTACCCGCTGATCGTCATGGCGCTGGTGGCGATCGGCTTCATCAGCTTCGGGCTCTGGGTGCACCACATGTTCGCCACGGGGCTGAGCCCGACGGCGCTGGGCTTCTTCGCCGCCGCGAGCCTCCTCATCGCGATCCCGAGCGGCGTGCAGATCTTCTCGTGGATCGCGACGATCTGGACCGGGCGCCCCGTCTGGAAGACGCCGCTCCTCTTCGTCGCAGGGTTCATCCTGATCTTCGTGATGGGCGGGGTGACGGGGACGATGGTGGGGTCCGTGCCCTTCGACCTGCAGGTGCACGACTCGTTCTTCGTGGTCGCGCACTTCCACTACGTCCTGATCGGCGGCGTGGTCTTCCCCTTCTACGCCATGCTCTACTACTGGCTGCCGAAGGTCACGGGCCGGCTGCTCTCGGAGCGCCTCGGGAAGTGGCAGTTCTGGATGATGCTCATCTCGTTCAACGTCGCCTTCTTCCCGATGCACTTCCTCGGGCTGCTCGGGATGCCGCGCCGGGTCTACACCTACGAGGCGGGGCTCGGGTGGGACACCCTTAACCTGGTCTCGACGATCGGCGCCTGGGCGTTCGGGCTGAGCGCCGCGCTGATCGTGGTCAACGTCGTCTGGAGCCTGAAGCGGGGGAAGCCGGCCGGCGCGAATCCGTGGAACGCGGGGACGCTCGAGTGGTGGGAGCCGTCGCCGCCGCCGAACGCGCAGTTCAAGTTCATCCCCTTCGTCCGCAGCCGGGAGCCGCTCTGGGACCAGGAGACGCTCGGGCCGCTCCCCGAGGAAGAGCACGAGGAGCGCCTGATGGAGCCGCTCCGCAGCGCGCCGACTCGCTGGCGCGGGGCTCTGGTCGTCTCCGTGCTGGACGCGCGCCCGATCGCGATCGTGCAGATGCCGCGGTCCACGATCTGGCCGTTCGTCATGTCGGTCGGCTTCGTCGTGACGTTCGCCGGGCTCCTCCTCGAGAACCTGTGGATCCTCGGGCCGGGGCTGGCCATCATCGGAATCTCCATCATCGGCTGGTTCTGGCCGGACAAGGACCAGGACGCGGCGATCGAGGAGATCGGCACCGAGCCCGGGCCCGGGAAGCTCCCCCTCGCCGTCGCCGGGCCGATCTCGAACGGCTGGTGGGCGATGCTGGTGTTCCTGCTGGTGATGGCGACGGCGCTCGCTACGTTCATCGCCAGCTACTTCTACCTCGGCGACGGCCCCGGGTGGCCGCCGGTCGCGCCGCCCGCGCGGAGCGCGACGCTGGCCACGCTCGCGGCCGCGCTGCTCGCGGCGACGACGTACCTCTTCGCCCGCGGCGTGAGGCGGAAGAACCTGCGCGCGCGCCGCATCGGCCTGATCGCGACGACCGCTCTCGCCCTCGCCTTCCTGTTCCCGGCCTACGGCGCGTGGACGGAGCTCGGGCTGCGGGCCCGGGAGAGCGCCTACGCATCCGCCGTCGTCACCATCCTCGGCTTCGAGTGGCTCATGGCTCTCGTCATGCTCGTACTCCTGGGCGGCGCGATCGCCTGGGCGTTCACGAAGCCGAAGGACCCGCGCGGCGACGGGATCGCGTTCCTCGCCGAGCTCCAGGGCTACTTCCTCGCCGCGTCCTGGGCGGTCGTGTTCGTGATCCTCTACCTCCTGCCGCGGCTATGGTGAGGCGGGCGCGGGATCCGGATGGCGGCCCCGCACGGGGCGGGGGCGAGCGCGAAACGCATGTGGGCGTGGACGCGGGTCGTCGCGCGCCGATCCCCCGGGACGACGCGCCGGAAGGCGGAATCCGCCCCGAACGCCGCGTCCGCCCGGCGACGCTGGCCTTCTCGTTCCTCGGCTCCGCCGTCCTCTGGGCGATCCACTTCAACCTCGTCTACTTCCTCAACACACTGTTCTGCTCCGGCGGGTGGGGCAGCGGCGACGTCGTCGTCATGCTGACCGCGGTCCCGTTCGGCGCCGCGTCGGCGGCGTCCGGGATCGTCGCCTACAGGAAGTGGCGGGAGCTGCGCGCGGGGCGTTCCCTGCGCACGGGGCTGGTCGAGCATGGCGGCCGGAGCAGCGTGCTGCTCGTCATGGGCATCGCGGCCTCGGTCCTCTTCACGCTCCTGATCGTGCTCGAGTCGTTCGCGCCGATCTACGTACCGTCCTGCCCGGAGGTGCGGCCGTGAGG
>VSDC01000522.1:0-1789 GCA_047459275.1 Gemmatimonadota bacterium | reverse complement strand
CTGGAGGGTGGAGCCTTGCGAATCGCGATCACGGGAGCGACGGGACTGATCGGCAGTGCGCTGATGCGGGCGCTGTCTCGTTCGGGGCACGAGATCGTGATCGTTACCCGTCGCCCCGCGGCGGCCGGGCGGACGCTCGAGGGCGCGGGCGCGGCGCGCGTCGTCGTGTGGAACCCGACGCGCGGCGTGATCGACGCTGCGGGCCTCGAAGCGTGCGACGTCGTCGTCCACCTCGCGGCCGAGTCGATCGCGGGTCTCTGGACCCGAGGGAAGCGCGACCGGATCCGGAGCAGCCGGGTACACGGGACCGAGCTCCTGGCCGGCACGCTGGCCCGCCTGTCCCGACCGCCCGCGGCGTTCCTGTCCGCATCGGCCACCGGCTACTACGGCGCCCGCCCTCCCGACACACCGATCGACGAAGATGCGCCCCCCGGCAGCGGGTTCCTGGCCGAGACCGCCGTCGCCTGGGAAGCGGCGACGCGCGCGGCGGAAGCGGCGGGGATCCGCACCGTCCGGATGCGGATCGGCGTCGTCCTCACCGCCGCCGGCGGGCTCCTCGGCGCGCTGCTCCCTCTCTTCCGCCTGGGGCTCGGAGGCAGGCTCGGGGACGGCAGCCAGGTCGTGAGCTGGATCTCACTGGACGATGTCGTCGCCGCGGTGCGCCACATCATCGACACGCCGGAGCTGTCCGGGCCGGTCAACCTCGTCGCGCCGGAGGCGGTGACCAACGCCGATTTCACGCGGACGCTCGGCCGACTCCTGCGCCGGCCGACGCCGTTCGCCGTTCCCGCGCCGGTGCTCCGGCTGCTCCCGGGCGGCATGGGCCAGGAGATCATGCTCGCCGGCGCCCGAGTCGTCCCGCGGCGCCTCGAGGAGACCGGGTTCCGTTTCGCGCACCCCGACCTGGAAGGCGCGCTCCGCCACGCTCTCGGGTTGGAGAGCTGAGGCGCCCGGCGATGCACCCCGCCACGGGAGCCTCCCATTGTTGCCTCGCATTGCCACAGTGAGTATCTTCATGTGCTTTTTTCCCAACACGCATGCGGTCACCGGGGCGCCGACGGCCCCGTCACGCAACTGGCGTCTCCCGGTGGGCGGCCGGGGGACGGAGGTACGACCATGAGCACGGAAAGCGCGCCGGTTCGAGGCTATGCGCCGAAAGGCAAGGACACCGGCATCGTCAAGTCGAAAGGCACGGCGCGGCTGCCCATCCTCCAGGGCGAGCCGATCCCGATAGATGCACGCAAGCCCGGGTGGCTGAAGGTCCGTTCTCCGGGCGGTCCGAATTATCTCCGTCTCAAGAAGCTGATGCGCGGACAGCGCCTCCACTCGGTGTGCGAGGAGGCGGGTTGTCCCAACATCGGGGAGTGCTGGGAGGCCGGAACGGCCACGTTCCTGATCCTGGGCGACGTTTGCACGCGCGCGTGCAAGTACTGCGCGATCGCGCACGGGCTCCCGACCGAGCTGGACTGGGACGAGCCGCGGCGCGTCGCCGAGGCGGTCGCCGAGCTGGAGCTCGAGCACGTCGTCATCACGAGCGTGAACCGGGACGACCTGGCCGACGGCGGCGCGGCGATCTTCGCTGAGACGATACGCCAGTGCCGCGAGGCGCGCCCCGGCTGCACCGTCGAGGTGTTGATCCCGGACTTCAAGGGGGATGAGGATGCACTCCGGGTCGTCGTCGAGGCGCGGCCGGACATCCTGAATCACAACCTGGAGACGGTGGAACGGCTGCACCCGTGGGCGCGGCCGGGCGGCCGGTACTGGCGCAGCATCTCGCTGCTCGGCGCGG
>VSDC01000521.1:0-1799 GCA_047459275.1 Gemmatimonadota bacterium | reverse complement strand
TGGGAGGCCGAAGCCGCCGTCCTGTGCCTGGACTACCACGTGGAGCACGAGGGGCGCGAGCTGCGGCGCGGGCTGCGGCTCCGCGTCGTCAGGTCGGACTCGCCGCCGTCGTACGAGGAGGGAGGGATCCGGTTCACGGTGGCGCTGCCGCCGCGGGGACGCTGGGAGGCGACGCTGTCGTACGAGTCGTTCGTCGATGGCGTGTGGCGCACGCCGCTCCCCACCTCCCCGCGCTCCGGGACCGCACGGGATCGGCTCAGGCGACGCTGGCGCGCCCGGCGTGCGGCGCTCACGGCGTCGCACCCCGTCGCCGAGGGAGCGTTCGAGCAGGCGGCGGAGGACCTGCACGCCCTTCGCAACTGGGAGTACGACGTCGCCCCCGACGCGTGGTTCCCCATGGCCGGCGTGCCGGCCTACACCGGGGTCTTCGGCCGCGACTCGCTCACGGCCGCGTGGCAGGGCGCGCTCATCGGCCCCGAGATGCTGCGCGGCGCCGTCGAGGTCATCGCGGCGACGCAGGCGACGAGCGACTCGGCGTTCCACGACCGCGAGCCGGGGAAGCTGATCCACGAGATGCGCCGCGGTCCCCTCTCCGAGCTCGGGATCATCCCCCAGCGCGCCTACTACGGCACCCAGACGACGCCGGCGATGTTCGTCCTGGCCCTCTCGGAGCTCTGGCACTGGACCGGCGCCGACGCGGTGCTGCGCCGCCACCTGGACACGGCGCTCCGGACGTTCGATTGGGCCGAGCGCTACGGCGACCTGGACGGCGACGGCTTCCTCGAGTACGTGCGCCGGTCGCCGCGGGGGCTGAAGAACCACGCGTGGAAGGACTCGGACGAGGCGATCCGCTACCCCGACGGCACGCTGATCGAGGACCCGATCGCGACGGTCGAGGAGCAGGCCTACCATTACATCGCGCTCCTGCGGATGGCCGAGATCCTGGTCGCCCTGGGCGACGACGAGCGCGCCGCGGCGTTCCTGCGCCGGGCTCGTCGCCTGCGCCGGCAGTGGGACGAGGCGTTCTGGGTCGAGGAGGACGGCTTCTACGCCATGGCCCTCGACCCGGAGAAGCGGCCGGTGCGCTCGATCGGCTCGAACCCGGGGCACGCGCTGGCGGCGGGGATCGTGCCGGTGGGCCGGGCACGCGCCGTCGCCGACCGGCTGATGGCGCCCGACCTCTTCAACGGGTGGGGGATCCGCACGCTATCCACCGAACACCCCTCCTACAACCCGCTGGCGTACCACCTCGGTACGGTCTGGCCGGTCGAGAACGCGACGTTCGCCCTCGGATTCAAGCGGTACGGATTGGACGGCCACGTGGAGCGGCTCGTGAGCGGGCTGTTCGCCGCCGCGGAGCAGTTCCATCGCTTTCGCCTGCCCGAGGCGCTGGGCGGCCACGGCGCCGACGAGTCGCCGATCCCGACCGTGTACCCCGGGGCGAACAGCCCGCAGGCGTGGAGCGCGAGCGCGGTGATCCAGCTCGTCCAGATCCTGCTCGGGATCTACCCCTTCGCTCCCGCCCGCACGCTCTTCCTCGTGCGGCCGCGTCTCCCCGAATGGCTCGAGGAGGTCACGCTGCACGGGCTGCGCGTGGGCCGCGCCCGTCTCTCGCTGCGCTTCCGGAGGGAGAAGGACGGCCACGCCAAGCACCAGGTGCTCGAGCGGGAGGGGAGGGTCGTGATCCTCGAGCCGCCGCCGCCCGACGCCGTCGAGGGGGTGGGGTGGATCGGGCGAGTCGAGCGCTGGCTCCTGGCCCACGCGCCCGGGCGGCTCGCCCGGGCCGCCCGGATCGCGCT
>VSDC01000060.1:0-8802 GCA_047459275.1 Gemmatimonadota bacterium | reverse complement strand
GCCGCCCTCGAACCCGAGCACCAGTAGCCACGGGCTCGCACGCTCGGCGCAGGCACGGGAGGCGCTCCATGAGGGCACAGACGACGTTCACGCGGGCACTGATGGTCGCCATGGTCGCCGCGCTGTGCGGTCCCGCCGACGACGGCGTCCGCGGCGTGCCGGTCAAGACGCCCATCCTTACCCGGGAAGGCAACCGTTTCCTGCTGGACGGCAGGCCGATCACGCCGTTCGGGCTCCGCCTCGCCAACACGCTCCAGTCCGACGAGATCGCCGACCGGATGATCGCGCACATGGACGAGATGCGTGCCCACGGGATCCAGAGCTTCTCCCTCACGCTCCAGGGCGGACGGCACACGGAGGGCGGGAACTCCGCCTTCAACGCTTACACGCCGGACGGGGAGCTCAAGCCCGAGTACCGCGACCGCCTCGCCCGCGTCCTGAACGCCGCCGCGGAGCATGGGATGGTCCCCGTCGTCGTCTTCTTCTACCGCGGCCGCGACGAGGAGCTGAACGGCTCCGACGCGGTCCGCGCAGCCGTGCGCAACACGATGGAGTTCCTGCGGCCGTGGCGGCACCTCTGGGTCAGCATCGCGAACGAGCCGTACCACGGCGGCTACGACCAGCCGCTCCTCACCGAGCGCGCCGGATACACCGAGCTGTACCGGCTCGCCAAGGAAGTGGACCCCGAACGCATCGTCTACGCGTCGCACGACCGCGGCGCGAACGACGGCTTCATCTCGGACACCTGGGGGCGCGCGGGGAAGGCTCCGCCCCGCAACGGCGACGTCAGCATCGAGTACCGCCCGGGACTGGACGAGATGGACGACCCCGGCAAGTTCTCGGCGGCCGACCGCGCCCGGGCGCGGGAGGAGATCCTGGCGACGGCACGCGGCGGCGGGTACTTCTTCCTGCATGCCGCCTGGCACCAGAAGGCCGACGCGCCCGGCTGGCCCCGGTTCGACAAGGGCGGCGCCGGGACCGAGGAAGACCCGGGCGTCGCCTTCGCGTGGGACGCAATGCGGGATTACGTGCGGGGGAGGTAGGGAATCGGCGCGCGGGCGCCGCGTCGGGGCGCCGTCGGATAGCGGCGCCCCCGGATCGCGCGGTACGCGATCGCGAGCGCTGGACCACGTAGGGCCCGGAATCACCACGCCTGTCGGATCGTGCTCCCCGCGCCCTACCTCACACCCGCCGCGCCTTGACCGTCACCGGCGACCCCAACCGTGCGGTCCACCCTATCCGCTCGAAGAGCGCCTCGATCCGCGCCGACGCCTCCGGTCGATCCAGGATCCGGTGCGCGCGGACCGGGAGGAAGAAGCTGCGGTGCACGCGCTCGACCCGGAACCCGTGGCGCTCGAGCTCACGGGCGAGGTCGGCCGGGGAAATCGTGGCGTAGCCGCGGTGCGCGCCCTTCGAGACCCGGCGGATGCGGCGCTTCCAGACCGACTCGACGCGGGCGAAGCTGTTCGACGGTGGGAAGTCCACGATCAGCACGTCCCGCGTGACCCGGCACAGCTCGCGCACGGCGCGGCGCCAGTCAGGCAGGTGCATGAGCAGGCGCGATGCGACGGTGCACGCAAAGGCGCGGTCGCGGAACCCGAGCGCGTGGGCGTCCGAGACAACGAAGGCGCCGGCCGGCTCCGCGCGCCCCGCCTTCTCCTTCGCGACCGAGAGCATCTCGAACGAGAAGTCCGCGGCGACAACGCTCCTCCCCGACCGCGCGAGCGGGATGGTCAGCTTGCCGGTCCCCGCGCCTGCGTCCAGGATCGGGCCGTCGTGCCCATCGAGCAGGGCGAGGTAGAGGGCGACCTCGCGCTCCTCGAGCCACCGGCCGAAGCAGCCGCCGAAGCGGTCCGCGTCGTACTCGCGGGCGTGCTTCGGCTCCCGGTACTGCGTGGCCGCGCGGGGGAGCGTCACGGGCGCCTCCGGTCGGCGGCGTCCGACGTGCGCGCTGCGCCGGGCGAACCGGGTCCATCGGCGGACCCCGGCGCACCCACGCGCCGTCCCCCACCCTCCGCAGGCATCGGGATCTGCGCCAGGAAGGACTCCAGCCGCGCCATGTACGCCTCCGGCCCGTAGCGCTCGCGGGCGAGGGCGGCGGCGCCGGCCGCAATGGACCGCGCGTGGGCCGGGTCCGCGAGGACATGGATCACGCCGTTCGCGATCGCCTGCGGCGTCGGCTCGACCAGCTCGGCGCACGCGGCATCGAGGACCTGCGTGTGGGAGCGGATCGCCGTCGCGACGATCGGCTTCCCCGCCCTCAGGTACTGGTAGATCTTGAGCGGCGTGTTGGTCCCCCGCGAACGGCAGGTGACGAGCACGTCCGCCGCGTGGTGGTAGCGCGGCACCTCCTCGGGCGGCACGGCGGGGACGAAGACGAACGCGTCGGCGACGCCCCGGGCCTCGGCCCGCCGGCGCAACTCGGCGATCTGCGCCTCGGACCCGCCGACCAGGACGAAGCGAACGTCCGGCGCGGCGGCTCTGACGAGCGGCGCCGCGTCGATCAACAGGTCGAGTCCCTGGTACGCCTCCAGCGTGCCGGTGTAGAGCACGACCCGCGCATCCGCGACGCCGAGGCGACGCCGCAGCTCCGACCGGTCGGCCGGCCCGAGCGCCGGCGGATCAAAGTCGAGGGTGTTCTCGATCATCGCGATCGGTCCTCGGTAACCGCGGGCGACCACGTGGTCGCGCAGCTCCGGGCAGATGGCGATCACGCCCGCCGCGCCGGCCAGCGTGTACCTCTCGAGCCGGTCGAAGACCGCGACGACCGGCCGCACGTTGAAGCGCCCGAAGTTGGCGAACTGCTGCGGTAGGCTCGAGTGCATGTCGTAGACGTGCGGCAACCCGACGCGGGGCGCGAGCCAGGCGCCGTGAAAGCCTGCCTCCTCGTGCGTGTGCAGCAGGTCGAAGCGGCCGGTCCGGGCCAGGCGGCCGGCGAGCCGGAAGAGCGGCGCGTCCAGCGCGAGCTTCGCCACGGATGGCCCGATGGCGACGTCGCTCACACCCGGCAGCCGGGGCGAGCGATGGATCACGAGCCCGTCCACCCCCGGGTCGTCGCCGAACGGGTACGTGACCAGCTCGACCGAGTGTCCGAGGCGGAGCAGCGCGCGGATCCGGTGCAGCACGCTGAAGGGCGTGCCGCGCGGGCGGAAGAAGGGCTGCGGCGCGACCATCAAGATGCGGCGGCGGCGGCCTGCGGCCGCCGCCGCCCCGCCCGAACGCGATGTCGTCGCCATCGGCTAGAGCATCCCGTTCGCCCGGTACCACTCCGCGGCGCGGCGCAGCCCCACCGGGAGCGGGACCTTCGGCTCGTAACCGAGCTCCGTCCGGGCGCGCGTGATGTCGAAGGCGCGGTCCTGGCGATACCAGTCGACGCGGCGCGGGAAGATCGGCGGCGCGATCCCGAACGGCCGGCACGCCTTCTCGACCACGTGCCCCGCCACGAGGAGCGGCATGAGCGGGAAATGGCGGAATCGGACCTGCACCCCTATCGCATCGGCCACCAGCCGCACCAGCTCCTCGATCGTGCAGTGCTTCTCGTCGGCGATGAGATACGGACGCCCGTCGCCACGCGGGGACTCCATCGCCAGCATGAACGCGTCGACGAGATTGTCGATGTAGACGGAGTGGTAGAGCGTCTTCCCGTCGCCGAACATCGGGAACCAGCCGCGGGCGACGCGGCGGAAGATCATGTAGAAGCGCTCCGGGTCGCCGGGGCCGTAGATCCCCGCGGGACGAAGGATCAACGTCGGAAGCCCGCGCGCGGTGTACTCCTGGATGACGCGCTCGCCCTCGTACTTCGTGCGCTGGTAGTAGTCGGCCGGGGCGATCGGCGCGTCCTCCGTCGCCGGCGGGTTCTCCACGTTCCCGTGCACGCCGCACGTGCTGCAGTAGATGAGCTTGCGGACGCCGGCGCGGTACGCCGCGTCCGCCACGATGCGCGTGCCGTCGATGTTGACGTCGTCGTAGACGTCGCGACCGACGTCGAGCTGCCGGAACGCCGCGGCCACGTGGTGCACGACGTCGACGCCCTTCATCAGCCGCTCGACGGTGGCGCGGTCGGTCACCGAGCCGAGCGTGATCTGCGCGCCGCGACGCGTGAGCTCGTCGAAGAACAGACCCTTCTGCGTGTCGAGGCCGACCACCTGGTGCCCTTCGTCCAGGAGCCGCCTCACGAGCGCCGAGCCGGTGAATCCCGTCGCGCCCGTCACCAGGACTTTCATCGTTTCGCTCCTTCCCCCTCCCTGTGTCCTTCCGGCGCCCTAATTGGCCGCCACCGGGCGGGCCGGCTTCATCGGGTGCGTCACGCCCGCCGGGTGCTTGACCAGGTAGGGCCCGATCGCCAGGTAATCGAGTTTCCCGGCCAGGAAAGCACGGACGCAGTCCTCGGCCGAGCACACGATCGGCTCCTCGTGCATGTTGAAGCTCGTGTTGATGATGCCGGGCAGCCCCGTGCGGCGCCGGAAGGCTTCCAGGATCCGGTACATCCCTGGATTGCGGTCCCTGCGCACCAGGTGCGGCCGCGCCGTCCCGTCCAGGTGGACCACGCCGGGCATGTGGCGCCGCATCCACGGCGTGCAGTGGAACGTGATCGTCATGAATTCCGCCGGGTGCTCGGCGCCCTCCAGCTCGTTGAAGCACCGATCCCGCTCCTCGTGGAGCACGGACGGCGCGAACGGCATGAACTCCGTGCGCGCGAGGTTCGCGTTCAGCCAGTCGTTGACGGCCGGATCCGTCGGCTGGTACAGGATCGAGCGGTTGCCGAGCGCGCGCGGGCCGTACTCCATGCGCCCGTCCGCCCGGGCGACGACGTAGCCCTCGACGAGGAGCGCGGCGATCCGCTCCTCGAGCGGCTCGTCGAGGGGCTCGGGGACGAGGCCGTGCGTGCGCAGCGTCGCCTCGATCTCCCGCTCCGTGGGCGCCGCGCCGAGGTAGACGTGCTCGAGGGGCTCCTCCGGCGCCTTCATCGTCCGCGGCAGGACGCCGGGCACGCACGCGGCCAGCGCCGCGCCTACGCACAACCCGCCATCGCCCATGTGCGGGTGGATGAAGATCCGGTCGACCTCCTCCAGCCGGTGCACCTCCTCGTTCACGCGCACGTTGGCGAAAACGCCTCCCGCCGCGGCCACGTCGCGCAACCCCGTGCGGCGGCACCAGTAGCGCACGTACCGGCACACGACGTCCTCGAAGTGCTGCTGGATGCTGGCCGCCAGATCCTCGCGCCTCCACCCCCGGGGGAGGCGCCGCTCCAGCTCGCGGATCGCGGTGCCGAACGCGACGCGGCCCTTGTTGATCAGCCGCCCGTCCTCTTCGTCGATGAACTGTCGGAGGAGCGGGACGTAGATCGGCTCGCCGTGCGCCGCCAGCCCGGTGATCTTCCCCTCGTGCTTCTGCGCCTTGAAGCCGCAGATGTGCGTGACGTACGCGTAGTAGTTGCCGAGGGAGTTGTAGGCGGACGTCTCGGTCACGTACTCGAAGCGGCCGTTCCGGACCGCGTAGATGAGGGAGCTGCGCCCGTCGCCGCCGCCGTCGATCGAGATCGCGAGCGCGTCGCGGAACCCGCTCGTGAAGTACGCGGAAGTCAGGTGCGCGAAGTGGTGGTCGACGAAGACGATCGGGCAGCGCAGCTCGAACTCGCGGCGCAAGATCGAGCGGATCGCGCGGCGGCGGTTCCAGTAGATCGGCGATTGGAGCACGTAATAGCCGGTCTCCAGGAACGGAAGCGCGTCGCGGTAGCGCGCGAGGTGGCCTGCGACGCGCTTGATCAACCCGCCCGATCCATGCTGCATCCCCTGGAACCAGCCGTCGAACGGCTCGAGCTCGTCGACGAACTCGCTCATCGTTGCGGCGACGATCGCGGCGTCGAGGTCCTCGGGCCGGGTACCGCTCAGCCGCATGACTTCCCTGATCGCGCCTCGTGGGAAGCCGACGACGAGCTTCATCCTGCAGAGCCGCTCCTCGTTGACGGCGGCCAGGATCCGGCCATCCTCGACAACCGCGGCGCCGCCATCCCCCTCGGTCGTGATCCCCAGAACCCTCACCGCTCCTCCGTGGCTGCTCGGTCGATCGCACTCCTCGCGGACGCGGACACCGGGCCGCGGGACGGGCAAGGGACGTTCCCTTCCCGGCCGTCACCGGGTCACGGGGTTGACGAGATTTGACGACAACGGTTGCGGGGGAGTTGCCCCGGCGTCGGCGGGTCCCGAGTGTGGATCGTCCGCAACGCCGCCGCTGCCTCGAGGCCACAGGTGCGGCCCTCAGGCCTCCAGCCCGCCCCGCGCCGCTTCCGCCGCGCTCCGGATCGGGCCCGTGCCCACGAGCGGATAGATCACGCTCCCGACCAGCCCGAGGAGCACGCCCTTCGTCCGCAGCAGGAGCGCGGTCGAGAGCCCGATGGCCGCGGGCGCGCCGAACCGGCCGAGCGCGTACATGTGCGCCCATTCCGAGAGGCCGATCCCGCCGAACGAGATCGGGAGCATCGTGACGAGGAGGATGACCGGCGTGGCGAGGAAGGTTTCGGCGAAGGCGACGTCGCTCCCGAACGCGCGCGCCGAGAAGTGGATGTTCAGCGCGGCGCCCACGTAGAAGAGGAACGAGAGGGCGATGCAGCGGGCGAGGATGCGCGGGTGTCCGCGGTACGCCTCGAGGGCGTCGTGCAGTCGCATCGCCTTGCGGACGGCGGGATGCCCGTCGAACCGCCGTAGCCACCGCGCCGCCCGGCCGTCGAGGAGGGCCCAGACCCCCATGCAGAATGCCGCGCTGACCCCGGCGACGAAGCCGTACACCCAGAAGTGCCACGTCCCCGCGGGCGCGAAGGGGAGCGCCGCGACGGCGATCACGACGAGCGCCGCGAAGCCGGTCAGCCGCTCGAGGACGACCGCGGCGAAGGCGGTGGACGCGTCGCCCGTGCGCCGCCCCATGAGGTAGCCGCGCACCAGGTCGCCGCCCGCGTTCGTCGGGAGCACGTTGTTGAAGAGATAGCCGATGACGTAGAGGTTGACGCACGCGCCGAGCCCGGCCCCGGCCGACCGCGCGTTCAGGAGGAGCTGCCACTTGCGCGCGCTGATCACGATCAGCACCGGGGACATGGCGAGCGACAAGGCGAGGTACCCCGGGTCCGTCCGCCGCAGCGTCGTCCCGAAATCCGCCCAGTCGACCTTTCCCGCGATCCACCAGATCAGCCCGAGGCTGACCGCGAGGTGCACGACCCGCTTCGGCTGGAGCTTTTCCCTGAGCGCGCGCGGGAGCGCCATGTGGGCCCCTCCGTTCCCGGGTCGTACGGCCGCCGAGGGCGGCGACGCGCGCGGCCACGCCGGCGCGCACACCAGCGAACACACCCGCCGGCGCGTCGCCTAGCGATCCGGCCGCATGCCACCGCGAGCGGGCGCAAGATGCGTGCGGACGGCGGGGCCCGAAAATTGAACCACGATCGGCCCGATCGTTCGCAAGGAAACCCTGACCGCCGCGAGAGTCGAGCCATGGAGCCGCCCCGAACCTTGAGCCTGAGCGGGCCAGTCCTCGTCGACGCGCACGTGCATTTCTACCGGTGCTACCGCCCGGAGCCTTTTCTCGACGGCGCGCTCGCCAACTTCCACCGCCTCGCCGCGCGACTCGGGCTGCCCCCCCGCACGCCGGGGATCCTGTGCCTGACCGAGACCGCCGAGGACGACTGGTTCCGGAGCCTCCGCGACGGCGTCGTGAGCCACGCCCTCGGCCGCTGGACCGTCCATCCGACCGAAGAGGACGGCTCGCTCATCGCCCGTCGCGGGGAGGACGACGAGACGCTCGTCCTCATCGCGGGCCGACAGATCGCCGCGCGCGAGGGTCTCGAAGTCCTTGCCATCGGGATGGAGGACGACCTGCCGGACGGGCAGCCGCTGCGACGCACGATCGAGCGTGTCCTCGCGCTCGGCGGAGTTCCCGTCGTCCCCTGGGGCTTCGGCAAGTGGTGGTTCCGCCGCGGCCGGATCGTCCGGGAGCTGATCGAACGACCGCCGCGGGGCCGGCTCTTCCTCGGCGACAACGGCGGCCGCCCCCGCGAGTTCGGCGACCCTCCGCTCTTCGCCTATGGCCGCCGGCGCGGGATCTGGACGCTCCCGGGGAGCGATCCCCTCCCCTTCCCCTCCCACGAGCGGCGCGCGGGGTCGAACGGCTTCGTGCTCGAGGGCACGTTCGACCTCACGCACCCCTGCACCGCGCTGAAGGAGCGGCTGCGCACCCTGGCCGAACAGCCGCCCATATACGGCGAGGGGGAGGCCGTACTCCCCTTCCTCCGGCACCAGGTCCTCATGCAGCTCCGGAAGCGGGCACGGCCGCCGCGCCGGATGCCCTCGCACTGGTGAGCTCTCTCGCGATCCGTTCGGCGACGGGGTCGTCGAGCCCCCGCGCGCCGAGGTGCGCCCGCCGTGCGAGCAGGTCCCCCGGGCCGCACGCCATCTCGTTCCGCATTGCGAAGGCGAACTCCCGCCGGAGCAGCGCCTCGCGGTCCAGGTCCCCGGTCGGAGCGCCCAGGACGTGGACGTACCGCCGGCCGTAGGTGCGGACCAGGGCGTCCCGGAGCTCCGGATCCAACCCTGCATAGTGTCGCGCGGCGTCCTCGAGCAGGGCGTAGGCCGAGCGCGGCGCGCCCGGGAGCGGCACCTCCGCCGTGACGCACGGCGGCGACGGCCGACCCAGCTTGCGGAACACGCGGTCGACCACCTCCTCCGCGATCCGCCGCGCCGTCGTGAACTTCTCCGCCACGACCGTGAGCAGCCCGGGCGCGCCATCCGCCGTGTGATCGACGATCCGGTGATGGCGGAG
>VSDC01000059.1:0-8814 GCA_047459275.1 Gemmatimonadota bacterium | reverse complement strand
CGCAAAGCCGTCGAAGACGCCGGTTTCGATCTCATCCTCGGCGAAGATGCCGAGTGGACGCGCGTCGGCGTGAGCGGGGTCGAGGGGCACGTCTGGGTGGTGCCGGTCGAGCGGGGCGCGCTCCTGGCGCTCGGGCCCGGGGTCGCGGCGGCGGAGTTCGAGACGGCGACGTGGACGGACGTCCCGCTCCCGCCCGGCGCGGTCCGCGCCGTGCGTTTCCGCACGCCCGAGGATCTCTACGACGGGCTCCGGCGACTCGGCGTGCTCCTGCGTCAGGCGCCGCCGCTCCCCGAGAAGCGCTTCGAGGACCGCCTCCGGGAGATCGGCTCCACCGAGGCCGAGGCCGTCGTCCGGCAACGCGTCGGCCAGGACCTCTTCCGCGAGATGCTCCTGGAGTACTGGGGCGGCCGCTGCGCGGTCACGGGACTCGACGTCCCCGAGCTGCTCCGGGCCAGCCACGCCAAGCCCTGGAAGGACGCCACCGACGCGGAACGCCTCGATGTCTACAACGGCTTCCTCCTCGCCGTTCACCTCGACGCGCTCTTCGACAGCGGTCTCCTCACCTTCGCCGACGACGGGACCGCGATCCCGAGCCCGCGCCTCACCCCCGAGGTCCTCGCGGCCCTGGGCTTCCCCAACGGCATACCGAAGCTCCGCTGGGTCGCCGAAGGCCATCGCCTATACCTCGCCTACCACCGCGAGCACGTCTGGCGCCCCGACTGATCAGTCCGCGGCGGCTTCCTTCGATCCCCGCGCGACTCGCCGCGTCCGCATTCCGTAGCCGTTCGGGCTGACCATCGTCGAAAACCCCGTAATTCTTTCAACACATCGACGATAAATGGAGGTTTATTGTCGATGCGTCGACCGAATGCCGGGGATGTGGCACGCATCGACGAGCAGATCCGGGAGCCGAACCCGTGATGGCGGGGGGCTCGACCGACTCGGCCACGACCCGCACCTGAAGGCGCTCGCCCGCGCCGGTTTCGACTGGGCGCCTCCCGTCGTCGAGACGATCCCGCTCGAACCCGGAGCGGTCCACACCCCTCCACGGCCCGACGTTACGCCCGCCTGCTGTCGGAGTCGTTCGTCCTCCTCACCGTCTTCCACCGGGCGATGGCGGCGCGTTCGAGCCGTCGCGCCAGCGGAAGCTGTACTTCCTCGACCCGCTCTTCGCCCGGATCGCGCCGACGCTGATCCCGGGCGGCCGCGATCCCGATCGGGGTCTTCCTGGCCGGGTTGGCGCCTCGAGTGGAGAGGAGGGAGGCGGATCCGTAGGCCTCTCTGGCCATCTACACGGTGCGAATCCCGCCCGGCCGACTCAGAAGAGGTCCTCCAACGTCCACGTCCAGGGCGACCGGCCGAGATCCCGCGCCACTTCGTGGAAACTCTCCGTGAAGCCTGCCGACGAGACGAAGAGCATCGGTGCGTCGGTGGCCAGGGCCTCGCGGGCCCAGCCGGCGCCGCTGTCGGCGAGGCGCGTCAAGGCGTCCAGGTGTTCCAGGAGCGTGCTCGCGTCCCCGGGCCGATGGCGGAACCTCACCGAGCCGGTCATGATGCGGCCGTCGAGGAGCCGGGCGACGATGTCGATCTCGGTGTCCCGACGATCGCGATCGCGGCCCTCCCAGCGGCCCCACTCCTCGACGGCGGGGAGGCCTCGCCGGGATCGGTGACGCACGTAGGCCTGCCGGACGACGTCCTCGAAGACCTCCTTCCCCACGTATCTCGGGAACGCCTGTTCGGCGATCCGTTCACGCCAGACGGTCTCCGGCCCCGAGACCGCGATCGCCGATTCGTTGGGCAGCGTCAGACCGTAATGGAAGCGGAGCGCCGGATCGGCGATCCGGTAACGTGCCGCATGGGTGCGGGGAGCGCCGAAATTCCGCTCCATCTCCAGGTAGCCGAGTTCGACCAGTTGATCGACCATTCGGCGTATCGCCGTATCCAGCGTCACTCCCACGTCGGCCGCGATCTCGCCGAGCCGTCGCCGCTTGATGCCCACCGCCGCCAGGATCGCCTGGTACTTGGCGTAGTCGCGCAGGCCCTCCTCCTGACGCAAGACGGTTTCGAGCTGGAGACGGATCTCTCCGTTGGGGTCGAGCAGGAGACGAACGATGTTCTCTTCCAGGGGCCAATCATCCCGAACCGGCCGGAGATAGCGGGGGATGCCGCCGAAGGCCGCGTACGTGCGGATGCGATCTTCGAGGGAATACGCCGGAACCATCCGGCCGGCGTCGTAATAGTCGAACGGCCGGAGCTGGCGGACCCAGTCGAGCCGGCCGTACAGCGGGGAACCGCCTCGAGCCAGTCCCTCCATGATTCGCACCGCGGAGCCCGAGAGGACGACCAGCAGACCACCGGTCCGGGAGATCCTCCCCTCCCAGACCGCGTTCAATTCCGACGCGACCTCGGCCAGCCCGCGCTCGTCAGTCGAGAGGTACTGGAACTCGTCGAGCACGACGACCAGGTTCCGCTCCGGCGCGAGCTCGAACAGCGTGCGAAAGACCGAGCGCCAGGTGGGGTGATCCTCGGGCCGGAGATCTTCGCCGGACCAGCGGGCGGCTTCTTCGACGAGGGCGCGGCGATTGATCTCCGGGGAGGTGGCGGAGGCCGTGAAGTAGAACGCGCGGTCTCTATCCCACAGGTGCGTCAGGAGATAGGTCTTGCCGACCCGGCGTCTGCCGTAGAGGAGCGCGAGCTTGCGTTCCCCCGAATCGGCGAGCGCACGCAGCTCCGCCGCCTCGGTCTCACGATCGATCAGGCTCTCGTTCGCCATTCGGCAGCTTCCCGATCATATACATACGCACAGGTATACAAATACGTTTATATGCTATCATGTTGGTATATCACCCGCAAGGGGCGACTCAAGGGGCGCACGAGCGCCCGCTCCCTGTCGCATCGAGCCGAAGAAGGGTATGATCTTCACTGGATGTTCGACCGACGACTGCCGATATGGATCGACCCGATACCCCGATCTTGATCCTGGAAGCGGCCAGCCGCGTCACGCCCGATGACCTCGCCGTCGTCCCGTCGGACGGCGACCTCGTCGCCTGCGACTTCTACGTCGAGGGGATCGAGGCCCAGGGCGAGGAGGTTGTCGGGGGCTACCGGCTGGGCCGGATCCTGAACGTCGACCACCACGCGCCCGCGCCGCGGATGTGGCGGCAGGTCTCCAGCACCAACCTCGCCCTCGAGCTGATCGAAGCCGGGGCCGACGCCATCGCGAAGGACGCGGTCGTGGTGGTGAACCACGTCGACTGCGACAGCGTCCTGAGCAGCGGGATCCTGGCGGGGCGCCTGGATCCGGACCCTCGCTTTGGCAAAGCCGCGATCGCGGCCGACCACACCGGCGAGGAGAACCTGATCGCCGACCTGCTCCAGGGGATCGATGCGGAGATCACGAAGAGCAGGAACGGCGACACGAGGCGGACGCTCGGGGATTATGCTTATTCGATCCAGAACCTGAAGAGTCTTCTCGCCGCCGGTGACAGCCGGCTGGATCACATGGCAAGAGAGGCGCTGGAGGCTCGCCTCCGCAAACGCGGAAAGGCGGAAGCCCTCGTGAGCCGCGGCGCCTTCCACGAGGCGGGCGCGCTCCGTTTCGCCGTCGTCGACGAGCCGATCGAGGGCGAGCTGTTCTACCGGCTCCTCCCGGACGCGGCGGTGATCATGCTCGCCAATCGCCTGTCGGGGGACTCGTCCCGGTGGCAGGTCAAGCTCCGCCTCGGCCAGGCCGCGCCGCCCGGGTTCGCGCTCTCCGATCTCGGGATCGAGGAGTTCGATCCGAACTACGGCGGGCGCTGGAACGCGGGATCGAACCGTCGCTTCGACCCGGCGACGGGGCTGCGGGGCACCGCGCTCGACCCGGAGGAGTACGCCGCGCGGCTCGTGGAGCGCCTCGAGCGCCGTCTCAAGAACGCACCCAGGACTTGATCGATGAGCACACTGGAACGAGCGATCGCCCTTGCCGCCGAGGCGCACGCCGGGATGGTGGACAAGGCCGGCGCGCCGTACATCCTCCACCCGCTGCGGGTCATGCTCAGGGTCGACGACGGGCGGGCCCGGATCGCCGCGGTGCTGCACGACATCGTGGAAGACACGGACTGGACGATCGAGCGGCTGCGGGCTGAGGGGTTCGACGAGGAGGTCCTGGAGGCGATCGACGCCCTCACGCGACGGGAGGGCGAGGATTACTTCGACTTCTGCCGGCGGGCGGCGCAGAACCCGATCGCTCGCATCGTCAAGCGCGCGGACCTCGAGGACAACCTGGACCTCAGCCGGATCCCGAATCCCACGCCGGAGGATCGGGAGCGGGTCGAGCGGTACCGCCGGGCGCTCGAGCTGCTGTGACGGGTGTCATCATCGCCGCTCCCTGCTGCGATCGGTTTGGTCGCCATGGGGCTGCGATACTGCGATACCACGTTGCCGCGAGCCGGTGAGTGCAGTACATTGTATACGGAGCGGTCGGTCGAAGAAGACCCGCTCTTCATGGCGACGACGCCCGCGGGGAGGTGGCCCCGACGGGCTCTTTTTGTCACGTCCGGGCGACCCATCGTCGAGAAAGCCCGGCGCGGCCCGCAGGCTCCGGTATCGGCCGGACTCGGGTCCGCGGAGCCCTCGATAGCACAATGCCATTGCGATCCACTCGGTGCCGCACACGGCGTGCCCCTGCGGCCGTAATGGCTCTCTCCGCCATGTGGCTCGTAGGGTGTGACGACCCTGTCCAGCCCCAGGAATCCCTGCGGCCGGGTCGGGACTTCTTCGTGCTGCGCGCAGGGGAGGTGACCCGGGGAGCGATCGAGGAGGCCGGCGATACGGTCTTCTACAGGCTGGACGCTCCCAAGGATGTCCCTCTCCGGCTGTTCTTCGAGGCGCATGCCGATACGCTCGTCGCCCAGGTGGTGGACGACCGGCCGGGCGGCGATGTGTGGCAAGCCATGGCCAGCACGGTACATGATCCCATGCTCGCGATCCGGAGTACGGCATGGTTTCGACTCTCGGCCACCGAGTCGTACCACGTACGGGTGTTCGGATTTCGAGCCAGCCATCGCGGTGATTATTCGCTGTACCTTTACCCTCTCCAGACGGAGCCGGAGACCGTCCCGCCTCGATTCGAGATCGGTGACACCGTGGCCAATGAGGCGATCGACGTGCCGGGCGATGTCGATGTGTTCTATTTCCAGGGCGCGGCGGGCCAGGAGGTGATCGCTTTCCTCCAGACCCTGGACGGTCCCGATGGGCACACGCTCTGGTTGAGTATCCGCGACTCGGCCAGGGCGCTAGAAATACGTGGCACGCTGGGCAACGCTGGAGACACCATTCTAGAGGCGCGGTCGAGCGGCCGATTCGTCCTCCCGCAGACGGGCACGTACATGGCACGCGTGGAGGGACCGTTGTGGCCGAGTTACTGGGATCGTACAGCTTATCGCTTTCACATCTATCCCGTCTCCCGGCGCCCGGAATCGGTGGACGCCAGGGTGGCCATCGGGGACACCGTCACCGGGGAGGCGATCGATGCGGTAGGCGACGTCGACGAGTTCACGTTCACCGGCACGGCCGGGCAGGAGGTCAACGTACTGTTCCGGCGTGACAGCGGTGCGGGGGAGGCGATCGAACTGCGGCTCATCGGACCCGGCGGTTTGATCGGCAATCCGGTTCCGGTGGTCAACCGCAGCCTCTCTCTGGACGAGAATGGCACGGGACGGGTCGTGCTGCCGCATGATGGGGAGTACACGGTGCGCATCGAGGGCCCCGAGAGCGGCAGCCCCGAACGTGCAACGGGCGCATACGCATTCGAGATCTACCCGATCAACCGGGCGCCCGAGTCGGTGGCGCCGCGAGTCGCGATAGGAGACACCGTCACCGGGGAATCGATCGATCGCCCCGGTGATGTCGACGAATTCACGGTTGCCGCGACCGAGGGGCAGTACCTGAACGCTGTTGTCTATTCACTGGCGTCGGATCCGGGCGCGGCCTTCCACCTCGAGCTCGTGTCGTCGGACCACGGCTTCATAGCCGAAACCAGGCCCGGTACCGAGAGTGATGCGCTGTGGGCGACCGGGCGCATACGATTGCCCGTGACCGGCGACTACACGATTCGCATTCGGGCCTACGGCGACCAAGGATCGATGGGTCGGGGTGCTTATGGCTTTGCGCTCGTTCCGATCGACCCCGCGCCCGAATCGTTGGCGGCAACGATCGCCGTAGGCGACACCATCGTCGGCGAGTCGATCGATCACATCGGCGACGTCGACCGATTCACGTTCTACGGCGAGAAGGGACAGAAAATCGACCTCGTCGCCTGGGAGGAGCCCGGCGGACGCGGCCCCTTCCATTTCAAGATCCTCCTTCCAAGCGGCAAGTTGCTGCCGAACTGGGAGCTTAGGACCGGTGAGCATTCGACCGGGCCGCTCGAGCTTCCAACGACGGGCCATTACACGATCGAGGTGGCCGGTGCGTCCGAGCCTGACACGTCCACAGGCGCGTACGGTTTTGTCGTCGTGCTCGTCGATCCTGCGTCGGAGCGCGTCGCTTCGACTATCGCCCGTGGAATCGCTTCCGGAGCCGATCGGACACCTTCCGCCGGCCCGGCCAGCCTACTTCGGTTGCCATGATCGTCGAACGTCTCAAACGGATCTGTCCTTGGGGCATGGCGGGTTTGATCCCGTTGTTCGTTGCCTGCGGCGACGGCCCGACCGATCCGTCGCCAACCGTCCATCGCCTGAGCGTGGGTGCCACCGTGGAAGGGAATCTGCGGGCCGGGGAAGTGGTGACCTACGAGATCGACGCGGAACGCGGCACCCCGTTACGGATCCTCTTGCTCGCGCGGAGTGGTCGCCGGAGTGACAACCTGGTCGCCGAAGTCGTTGCGGTGACGCAGTCGGGATTCGACCCGATCACCCACGTATTCAGTCGAGGTGCGGACACCGTTCTGGAGGATCAGGCGTCGGATTGGTTCACCGTTCCCGATGTGGGCACATACCAGGTCCGGGTTCGGGGCGCCACCGGAGCGGATGGGGGACCGTACACCCTCCGACTCGTTGCTCGCAACTTGGGGCCGGAGACGCTCGACGCTGTCGTCGCCATTGGGGACACGATCACCGGTGAGGCGATCGATTTCCCGGGCGATGTGGACGAGTTCGCTTTCAAATTCCAGCCCTCCGGGGGTTGGATGGTCGTCGCGTTCCTCCAGGCCCTGAGTGGGTCGGCCGAGGACGTCCTGCAACTCGAGGTGGTCGACTCCATCTCCGGCCGGGTGCTCGGCGGGGTGACGAGCCGGGGAAACGATGGCCATTTCTCGGCGCAACGGGTTTTGCTGCCTACAGACGGCACGTACCTGGTTCGGATTCGGTCGACGGAACCGACGGAAGATCGTTCCCGCGGGCCTTATCGCTTCCTTCTCCATCATGTCAACTCGAGCCCGGAGAATACGAATCCGGAACTCGCGGTGGGCGACACCAGCGCCGTCGAGGCCATCGACCGTACGGGGGATGTCGACGAATTCTACTTCTATGGGACCGCCGGGCAGGAATTGAACGTGCTGCTGCAGGGAATCGACACCTTTGCCGACCCGATCCGGTTGGAGGTGATCCATGTCGTTTCGGTCCTTGGCTCGGTAACGACCGTTGGTGCCGACGAATCCCTCGATCGTAACAACACCGGGGCCTTCGTGCTCCCCAAGGACGGGCAGTACACCGTGCGGATCTCTGGGTCCACGATCGGTGTTCCAGGCGCAAACACGGGCAGGTACCGCTTCGAGCTCTATCGCATCGACAGGAAACCCGAGTCATCGGGGGTGTCGGTCACCGTGGGGGGTGGCGAGCATGGTGAGCGGATCGACCGGCCAGGCGATGTGGACGAGTACGCGCTCGAGCTCGAAAGCGGCCAAGCGATCAACGTCTTCTTCACCACGGCCGAGTCGGACGACGAGGACGTGTTGATCCTCGAAGTCGTCGGCCCCGGTGGGTACCGGTTGGCTTGCGCGCTGTCAGAGGAGAGCGCGGTCATCGTCGACGACTGTCCCGCCAAAGTCACGGCGGTGATCACGGCGCCGGAGACGGGCGTCTACACCGTTCGGGTGCGAGCAGGGCGGCCCCGATCCACGCGCACAGGAGCCTACCGGTTCGAGATCCACCCGATCGTGACGACTCCCGAATCCGTTCCGCAAGTGATCGAACTGGATCGGTGGGTCGTCGGCGAATCGATCGACCGGCCCGGAGATGTGGACGAGTTCCACTTCACCGGCAGCGCAGGGAGCCAGCTCGTCATTTTCACGAGGCGCGGCGCGGGATACGTAGGAAAGCTGCTGCTTCAAGTGTTTCCAGGCATTGACCCGAGAGAGTGGTCCTCGCCGTTCGGCCTCGTTCGGATCGATCCTCTCTTTCCGTCCACCGGTCGGTTCTCGCTTCCCGAAACAGGCACGTACACGGTGCAGGTGACCGGGGCCGACGAGGGCGCATCCGGTTTCGGGCCGTACGAGTTCATTGTACGGACGGTCGATGCCGCTCCCGAAACCGCACCTTCCACCTATACCATTGGGGACACGGTTTCCGTCGAGGCGATCGACCCAATGGGCGATCGGGACGAGTTCGTCTTTGACGCGGTGGAGGGCGAAGTACTCGAGATCGTCTTCGAGTCGTCGGAGAGTGGCGGCGCGTCGACGTTCGAGCTTTGGATCAGGAACGACCGCACCGGTGCGTGGGTCGCGCACGTACCTGCCAATCAGACCGAGGCCCGGTGGTTCGTCGTGCCGAGCACCGATTGCTACACCATCCGGATCGAATCGATGTACGCCTCGAGCGGCGATCCCTCCAAGAA
>VSDC01000520.1:0-1809 GCA_047459275.1 Gemmatimonadota bacterium | reverse complement strand
GCCGCCGCCCAGGTCCCCGGCGAGGGTCTTGCGCTGGTCCGCAAGCCCCGCCCAGATCAGCAGCGCCTCCTGCCGCCGGGCCTCGTAGGCCAGCGCCCGCTCCACCGCCAACGCGTCGCCGACGCCTCCGTCCACGAAGTGCTGCCCCCCGATCTCCGCCGGCGGGTAGAAGAGCGGCAGCGCGCACGATGCGTATACGGCATCCGCCAGCGGCACGTCCGTCCGCCCGCCCGCGCCGAACCACACGGTTTCGCCCGTCTCGAGGTCGACCGCGTTCATCGACAGGGGGAGCGACAGCTCGTCGAACCGCTCCACGGGCAGCACGGTCCGGATGTACTCCATGAGGCGCTCTCCGTGGAACACGCTCTGTTGCCGGATCCCGTTGAGCAGCACCGACCGGCCGTTCATCGAGACGATATCCCGTTTGCGGAGGGACACGGCCAGCGGCGCGAGCTCGCGCCACCCCATCCCCCCGGCGATGCACGCGCCGACGAGCGCGCCAATGCTCGTCCCGACGATCTCCGCCACCTGCAGCCCCGCTTCCTCCAGCGCCTTCCACGCCCCGACATGGGCCATTCCCTTCACCCCACCGCCCCCAAGGACGAGAATCACCCGTTGCATGTTCTATCCTCACTGTTCGGCCCCGCATCGGGCCGCCTGGTTTGGGAACCGCATTCCCGCTCGCCGTGCCCGGGCCGCGTGGCTTGCCTGCTCCACGGGCCGCCCCAATCTACAACGCGCGGCGGCCTGCGGAATCGTACGTAGAAATCGCGCGTTGTGCGCTTTTTTTCCGCCCTTGACACGCCGGTGGGCGGGGGGTAGCTTTGGGTGATATTCAGAATCATTCTTGAAACACGCCGCCGCACCTTGAGGGTGAGGAGAGCAATGAGTGAGCCGCTTCTGAAGATTTCCGATCTGCACGCCGTGGTCGCCGAGGAAGGTACGCCCATCCTGAAAGGGGTGGATCTCGAGCTCCGCGAGGGCGAGATCCACGCCATCATGGGGCCCAACGGTTCGGGGAAGAGCACGCTGGCCAAGGTGCTCGCCGGGCACCCGGCGTACGAGGTCACGGGCGGCAGCGTGCTGTACAAGGGACAGAACCTCCTGGAGATGGAGCCGGACGAGCGTGCGCGCGCGGGGGTCTTCCTCGCGTTCCAGTACCCGATGGAGATCCCGGGCGTTTCGATCGCGAACTTCCTGCGTACGGCGCTCCAGGCGAAGAATCCGGACGAGGAGCTCGACATCTTCGACTTCCAGGAGAAGCTGATGGATCGCATGCAGCTCCTGGAGATGGACCCGTCCTTCGCGGAGCGCTCGGTCAACGACGGCTTCAGCGGTGGTGAGAAGAAGCGCAGCGAGATCCTGCAGATGGCGATGCTGGAGCCGACGCTCGCGATCATGGACGAGACGGACTCGGGCCTCGACATCGACGCGCTGAAGATCGTCGCGAACGGGGTGAACAAGCTGCACGAGGAGCGTCCGGAGATGACGGTCCTCGTGATCACCCACTACCAGCGGCTGCTGAACTACATCAAGCCCCAGTTCGTGCACGTGATGGCGAACGGCCGGATCGTGCAGTCCGGCGGTCCGGAGCTGGCGCTCGAGCTGGAAGAGAAGGGGTACGAGCTGTATCGGGGCGAGCCGGCGACTACGGTCTGAGATTAGCCCTTTCGGGCGGGGACGGCCGCCGCGCGAAGCACGGCCGATGCCGCCGCCACGAGGCGGCCGTGCCCGCTGGCCGAAGGCCGGCCAAAACGCGACCCAGCGGCGCCGACAGACACTATCAAGCGAGGAGCCATGCCTCAGAAC
>VSDC01000519.1:0-1813 GCA_047459275.1 Gemmatimonadota bacterium | reverse complement strand
TCCACCTCCCGCCCGACGGCCCGGGCCGGATCGAGTTCCAGAACGTTTGGTTCGCCTACCCCGCCGCCGAGCGAAGCGACCGCGGCCGAGCCCGCGGCGAGCGAAGCGAAACCGCCCCCGCCGTCGGTGACGGCCGTCTCCCGCCGGCCTCGAACCGGCCGGCCGACCCCGCCGCGCAAGGCGCGGCCGCCCCCCTCGGCGCCGACGGCGCCGCCGCCGAAGGCGGCCCCCACTGGGTCCTCAAAGACATCTCCTTCACCATCGAGCCCGGCCAACGCGTCGCAGTCGTCGGCCACACAGGCGCCGGAAAAACCACGCTCATCAACCTCCTCATGCGCTTCTACGAGCCGCAGCGCGGCCGCATCCTCATCGACGGCGTCCCGATCGACCGCGTCCCCCTCGCCGAGCTGCGCTCCCGCATCGGGCTCGTGCTCCAGGACGTGTTCCTCTTCAGCCGCAGCGTCGCCTACAACATCCGCCTCGGACGGGACGACATCTCCGACGAGCGCGTGCGCTGGGCCGCGGCCCAGGTCGGCGCCGACCGCATCATCGAACGCCTGCCCCGCGGCCTCGAAGAGCCCCTCGGCGAGCGCGGCGTCACCCTCTCCGTCGGCGAGCGGCAGCTCCTCTCCTTCGCCCGCGCCCTCGCCTTCGACCCCCGCATCCTCGTCCTCGACGAGGCGACCAGCTCCGTCGACTCCGAGCTCGAGGCCCGCATCGAGAGCGCCCTCGAGACCCTCATGCGCGGCCGCACCTCGCTCGTCATCGCACACCGCCTCTCGACCGTCCAGAACGCCGACCGCATCCTCGTCATGCACCACGGCGAGCTGCGCGAGACCGGAACCCACGAGGAGCTACTCGGGCGAGGCGGCCTCTACGCCAAGCTCTACGAGCTCCAGTTCGCCAAACCCGTCGCCGCGGGCGACGAATCGGCCGCCTAGGGGCCTGGTTCTTGCCCCCGCTGCGCCCCGGTCGCGTACCTCCTTCACGGGCCGGAGCGGTATGGAGCAGAAGCCTATCCTGGTGGTCGACGACGATCCCGACGCACTCGAGATCGTCGGCACCTTCCTCGAGTCCCGCGGATACCGCGTCGCCACGGCGCCCGACGGCCGCCAGGCGCTCGCCAAAGTCGACGAGCTCCGCCCCGATCTCGTCCTCCTCGACGTCATGATGCCCGGCATGGATGGGTGGGAGGTCTGCCGCCTCATCAAGAACCACCCGGAGTACGGCGACACCCGCGTCGTCATGCTCACCGCCCGCGGCGAGTTCGCCGACAAGCAGGAAGGCCTCCGATGCGGCGCCGACGACTACATCGTCAAGCCGATCCGGCTGGATGAGCTCGGCAGGAAGGTGGAACGCAACCTAGAGGCACGGAGGCGGGAGCAGTGAGAATCCTGGCCCGCGTGAGGGAGGATCAGCTCCGCAGGGCCCTCCAGTCGATCGCAGATGCGCGTGGCGCCGTCCTCGTCGACGCCGGGCCCTTCACCGAAGACGAGTTCGACGACGCGATCCGCGCCGCGCCCGACGTGGTCGTCGTCGAATCCGGGGAGGTCGACGACCTGTCCCAGCTCCGCGCCGAGACGGATGGCGCCGGCTCAGCCCTCATCATCGCCTGCCACGACTCCAACGAGTGCCAGGCCGCGGCCCTCGCTAACGCCGACGAGTGGATCCTGCTCCCCTGCGACGAGAAGGAGATCGACATTCGCATCACGACCGCCCAGCAGCGCGCCGAGGGGATCCACCTCCCGCGTCGCACCGAAGAGACGGTCGAACGGTTCCGGTACCAGGAGCTCCTCTACGACCGGCTCACCGG
>VSDC01000058.1:0-8854 GCA_047459275.1 Gemmatimonadota bacterium | reverse complement strand
TTCCTCCCGAAGGAGGGGCAGGCCCGGGGCGTCCAGATCGACATCCGGCCGCGCAACCTGAGTCTGCGCTACCCCATGGAAGTGGCCCTCTGCGGCGACAGCAAGGAAACGCTGCAGGCCCTGCTCCCGCTCCTGGAACCCAAGACCGACCGGAAATGGAGGGCGAAGATCGAGGAATGGGTCCAGGAATGGTGGGCGGTCCTCGAGCGGCGAGCCATGAGCGATGCGGAGCCGATCAACCCGCAGCGCGTTTTCTGGGAGCTCTCGCCGCGCCTCCCCGACGGGTGCATCCTCACGTGCGACTCCGGTTCGGCGGCCAACTGGTGGGCTCGCGACCTCAGGATCCGCGCCGGGATGATGGCGTCGCTCTCCGGGAACCTGGCCACCATGGGCCCCGCCGTGCCCTACGCGATCGCGGCGAAGTTCGCGTATCCGGACCGCCCGGTCGTGGCCTGCGCCGGCGACGGCGCCATGCAGATGAACGGCCTCAACGAGCTCATCACCGTCGCGAAGTACTGGCGCGAGTGGGACGACCCCCGGTTCGTCCTCCTCGTCCTCAACAACCGGGACCTCAATCAGGTAACGTGGGAGCAGCGGGTCATGGAGGGCGATCCGAAGTTCGAGGCGTCGCAGGACATACCGGCCTTCTCCTACGCGCGGTACGCGGAGAGCCTGGGCCTCGGCGGGATCGTCATGGAACGGCCCGACGACATCGTCCCCGGCTGGGAGCAAGCGTTCTCTATGGACCGGCCCGTCGTCGTGGACGCGTACACGGACCCTGAAGTGCCGCCGCTCCCACCGCACATCACCTTCGAGCAGGCCAGGAACTACACGATCTCGATGGTGAAGGGCGATCCCCGGACGTGGCGGTTCCTCAAGCAGACCGCGAAGCAAGTGGTCGACACGGTTCTGCCGGGCAAGGGCGGAGGCGCGCACTAGGAGTGGACAGGGAGCCGACGGGCAAGGGACCGCCGATCGAGCGCATCGATGCCTCCGCCTACACCGTACCGACGGACGCGCCGGAATCCGACGGCACGTTCCGTTGGGAGGCCACGACGCTGGTGCTCGTGCAGGCGACGGCGGGCGGCGTGACGGGGATCGGCTACACCTACGCCCACGCCGCGGCCGTTCCGGTGATCCTAGGGACGCTCGCCCCGGTGGTCGTCGGCCGCGACGCGTTCGCGATCCCGGCGGCCTGGCTCGCCATGCTCCGGCAGGTGCGGAACCTCGGCCGGCCGGGGCTCGCCTCCGAGGCCATCTCCGCCGTGGACGTCGCCCTCTGGGACCTCAAGGCCCGCCTCCTCGGTCTCCCGCTGTGCGACCTGCTCGGCCGCGTCCGGGACGGCGTGCCCGTCTACGGGAGCGGCGGCTTCACGTCGTACGACGACGACCGGCTCGCCGCCCAGCTCGGCGCCTGGGTCGAGGCCGGGATCGAGCGCGTCAAGATGAAGGTCGGCCGCGATCCGGAGGCCGACGCCGCCCGCGTGCGCATCGCCCGCGAGGCGATCGGCCCCGACGCCGGGCTCTTCGTCGACGCGAACGGCGCCTACGACCGCAAGCAGGCCATCGCCCTGGCCCACGCCTTCGCGGCCGAGGGCGTGACCTGGTTCGAGGAGCCCGTCTCCTCCGACGACCTCGACGGGCTCCGTCTCGTCCGCAGCCTCGCGCCGCCCGGGATGGAGATCGCCGCAGGCGAGTACGGCTACGATGTTCTTGCCTTCCGCCGACTCCTCGAGGCCGGCGCGGTCGACGTGCTTCAAGCCGATGCGACGCGCTGTCTCGGGATCTCGGGGTTCATGCAGGCGGCCGCGCTCTGCTGGGCCCACCACACGCCCCTCTCGGCCCACACCGCGCCGGCATTGCACCTCCACCCGTGCCTCGCCACCATTCAGGTGCGGCACCTTGAGTACTTCCACGACCACGTCCGCATCGAAAGCATGTTCTTCGACGGCGTCGTGGAGCCCAGGCGCGGCGTGCTCTACCCGGACACGTCCCGTCCAGGGCTCGGTCTCGAATTCAAGCGTGTCGATGCGGAACGATACCGCGTGAGGTGACGACCATGGCGAGCGACCTGCACACCCTGCCCCGCCCCGGCGCCGGCTTCCCTCCCGTCGAACCGGTGGACCTGAAGGGCCTCGAGTCCGAGCTCCGCGGCGCGCTCAACGGTGAAGTCCGATTCGACGACGGCGACCGGGCCCTCTGGGCGACGGATGCGTCCAACTACCGGCAGATCCCGATCGGAGTCGTACTCCCCCGAGACATCGACGACGTGGTCCGCGCCGTCGAGATCGCCCGCGAGTACCAGGTCCCGATCCTTCCCCGCGGGGGCGGCACCAGCCTCGCCGGCCAGTGCACGAACGTCGCCCTGGTCATCGATTGCAGCAAATACCTCCGGGGCGTCGTCGAGATCGACCCCGAACGGCGACGGGCGCGCGTCCTCGCAGGGACGATCCTGGATGAGCTGCGGGACGCCACCGAGCGCTACGGCCTCACCTTCGGCCCCGACCCGGCGACGCACAACCGCTGCACCCTCGGCGGGATGATCGGCAACAACTCGTGCGGCGCGCACTCGATGCTGGCCGAGTTCTACGGGCCGGGCGCCCGGACCTCCGACAACATCGAGGAGCTCGAGATCCTCACGCCCGATGGCCTCCGCATGCGCGTGGGAGCGACGCCGGACGACGAACTGCAGCGCATCCTCGCCGAGGGCGGCCGCCGGGCCGAGATCTACGCGGCGCTCGTGCGCCTCCGCGACCGCTACGCCGACGCGATCCGACAGCGGTTCCCTCGCATCACCCGCTCCGTTTCCGGCTACAACCTCCCCGCCCTGCTCCCCGAGAACGGCTTCCACGTCGCCCGGGCGCTGGTCGGCTCCGAGGGGACGTGCGTCACCATCCTCGAGGCGACGGTCACGCTGATCCCGAGCCCGCGTGCACGCGTCCTCCTCGTACTCGGCTACCCCAGCGTCTACGAGGCGGCGGACCACGTGCCGGAGCTTCGCGAGTTCCGCCCCATCGCCCTCGAGGGGTTCGACGACATCCTCGTCCACTACCTCCGGAAGAAGGGGCTCCACGCGGCGGACCTCGCGCTCCTACCCGAGGGCCGCGGCTGGCTCATGGCCGAGTTCGGCGGCGACACGCCACAGGACGCGTACGAGCGCGCCGCCGAGGTCGCGGCGGCCTTCGAGAAGACGACGAACCCGCCCACGATACGAATTGTCCGCAACCCCGCCGAGCAGCACCGACTCTGGGTCGTGCGGGAATCCGGGCTCGGGGCCACCGCGTTCGTGCCGGGCGAGCCGGTCACCTGGGAGGGGTGGGAGGACTCCGCCGTCCCCGTCGAGCACCTGGGCCAGTACCTCCGCGACTTCCGGCGGCTCCTGGAGCGGTTCGGGTACCGCGCCGCGCTCTACGGCCACTTCGGCCAGGGGTGCGTCCACACGCGCATCGACTTCGACCTCGAGAGCGCCGCGGGGATCGAGAAGTACCGCGATTTCACCCGCGAGGCCGCAGAGATCGTCACCCGCTACGGCGGCTCCCTCTCGGGCGAGCACGGGGACGGTCAGTCCCGGGGCGATCTCCTCCCCATCATGTTCGGCGACGAGCTCATGCAGGCCTTCCGCGAGTTCAAGGCGATCTGGGACCCCGAGGGGAGGATGAACCCGGGCAAGCTCATCGATGCCTACCCTCGGGACACGAATCTCCGTCTCGGCGCCGACTACGATCCCGCCACGCCCCGGACCCATTTCCGCTACCCGCGGGACGACGGGAGCTTCGCCCGCGCCACGCTCCGGTGCGTCGGGGTCGGCCTGTGCCGCCGCCTCGGCGGCGGCACCATGTGCCCGAGCTTCATGGTGCTGAAGGAGGAGAAACACACCACCCGCGGCCGGGCCCACCTCCTCTTCGAGATGCTCCAGGGCGAGACGATCACCGACGGGTGGAAGAGCGAGGAGGTGAAGGAGTCCCTCGACCTCTGCCTGGCCTGCAAGGGGTGCAAGGGCGAGTGCCCGGTGAGCGTCGACGTCGCCACGTACAAGGCCGAGTTCATGGCCCACTACTACGAGGGCCGGGCGCGGCCGCGGAGCGCCTACGCCTTCGGCCTGATCATGCACTGGGCACGCATCGCGGCGAAGGCGCCGGGGCTCGCCAACTTCATCACGCAGACGCCGGGGCTCCGCAGCCTTGCCCGGCGGGCCGCGGGGATGACGCCCGAGCGGACGATCCCCCGGTTCGCGCGCCGGACTTTCAAGGCCTGGTGGCGGAAGAGGCCGGCAGCGCCGCCGCGCGCCGGTGCGCCCCGCGTCCTCCTCTGGCCCGATACCTTCAACAACCACTTCTTCCCCCGGACGCTCGCCGCGGGCGCGGAAGTGCTCGAAGCCGCCGGCTTCCACGTGGTCGTTCCCGGGCCGTTCCTCTGCTGCGGGCGGCCGCTTTACGACTTTGGCATGCTCGACCACGCGAAGCGCCGCCTCCGCCAGATCATCGCCGCCCTGCGCGATGAGATCGAGGCCGAAACGCCCATCGTCGGGCTCGAGCCGAGCTGCGTCTCCGTTTTCCGGGACGAGTTGACGAATCTCTTCCCCGACGACCCCCTCGCGGCACGCCTCGCGCGGCAGACCCACACCCTGGCCGAGTTCCTCCTCCGGCACGCAAGCGACTACTCCCCGCCGAGGCTCGAGGGACGGGCCGTGGTCCACGGTCATTGCCATCACAAGGCAGTCCTGGGCTTCCGCAGCGACGAAGAGATCCTCCGCCGCATGGGCCTCGATTACCGGATCCTGGACTCCGGATGTTGCGGCCTCGCCGGCTCGTTCGGCTTCGAGAAGGGGGAGAAGTACGACGTCTCCATGGCGGCGGGCGAACGGGTTCTGTTCCCGGCGGTCCGGGCGGCCGGGGATGACACCCTCATCATCACCGATGGCTTCAGTTGCCGCGAGCAGATCGCCCACGGCACCGACCGGCGCGCGCTGCACCTGGCGGAGGTCCTCCAGCTCGCGCTGCGCCAGGGCGAGATCCGGCCGGGACTTCGCCCCGAGCTCCAGCACGCGGCCATCGTCCCGCCGGAACTCGCGCGGTAGGTGGGGATCAGAACGTCACGATCGTCCGGACGGGGACCCCGGCCAGTCTGGCACGGCCGTCCAGGAACCCGAGCTCCACGACGAACGCGGCCCCCACGACGCGGCCGCCCAGCCGTTCGACGAGCTGAGCGGCCGCGGCCGCCGTCCCGCCCGTCGCGAGGAGGTCGTCGACCAGGAGAACACGATCGCCGGGCCGTATGGCGTCCTCATGGGCCTCGAGCGCGTCCATGCCGTACTCGAGGGCGTATTCGACGCGAACGGTCCGGTGAGGCAGCTTGCCGGGCTTCCGAACTGGAACGAACCCCGCACCCAGGCGAACCGCGAGAGGCGCCGCGAAGATGAAGCCTCGGGCCTCGATCCCGACCACGCGGTCGATCCTCACGTCGGCGTGTGCCTCCGCCAGGTGATCGACCACGGCGGTGTAGAGCGACGGCTCGGAAAGGACCGGTGTGATGTCCTTGAAGACGATCCCCGGCTTGGGGAAGTCCGGCACGTCGCGGATGGCCTGGCGCAACCGCTCCGCGAGGTCGAGCGCGGCCGTGTCAGTCATCGCCGGCGGCCAGGTACCCGGCGAGAACGCCGGCGAGGAGCGCATCGAAGCGGTTCGGGGACTGGAGGTCCTGGTCGAGGGCGGCCGGACCGTCCGTCCGGAGTCTCCGGGCGATCGACTCCAGCCGATCAGCAAGGCGCGCAGTGCGGTCCTCGGGCAGTGGCTGCATCAGCTTCTTCGACAGCGGCGTCGTGTAGGCCGAGGGCACCGAATCGACACCCGACGGGAGCCGTTCCGCCTCTTCCGGAATGATGAACGCCTCGATCGGGAACGAGTCCTCCTCGTCCGGCGCGGGCGCGGCGGGCGCCGGGGACGGCGCGCTCGGCTGCCCTCCCATGGGGTCCAGGAATGGCGGAGTGGCACCGGGTCCCGACGCCGCGTCGCGCGCCTCGGGCGCGGCACCGCCCTTTTCCGCCGCCGGCTCGGACCAGCGTGTGAACACTGGAGGGAGGATGGAGCCGGGTGCAGCCGGGCGTCCACCGTGTGCGTCGCCTGCCATGCGTTGCTCCTGAAATCGGGGATCACATGGGTTGACGTCCGGACGAAGATACAGCTTCCCTGTCCGGTCGCGAAACCCCCGTGATCCCCGCTCTCGCGCTCAGGGCGCGTCGGTCGTGCTGTACGAATCGAGCGGGAAGTAGATGTGCGCACCGATGGTTAGGCGGACGTTGTTCACCTCCTCGGTGAACGCGCTGGTGCGGACGGGGATGACGCTCGAGTCGAAGTCCGCCGGGTCGAGCGGCGAGTCGACGATGTGGTCCATGGCTTCCACGCGCAGCGTGACGGTACGCCAGACGTGGAGATCCGCGCCCAGGCCGAGGAGCCAGGCGCGCTCGCTGCGGCGTCCCACTGCACGGAACAGCCCGTCCCCGGTCTCGGCATCGAAATTGTAGGCGAAGCGGCCGATCCCGAATGTGATGAACGGTGCGAATCCCGCCGTCCCCGGGGCCCACGGCCAGATGCTGAGCCCCACGTCGTAGGCGGAGACCCGGACATCGCCGAAGTCGCTCTCGAACTCGAACTGGATATCCTGATCGTTCACGATGGCATCCGTGACGACTTGCAGGCGGCCGGTGCCCCACGCGCCGTGGAGACGCAGCGCGACGTTGGGGACGATGTACCACTCGGCGTTTGCGCTCAGGACGGCGACGTCCTCGAGGTTGACCTCGCGCCGCACTGGGATGTCGAGGCCGTCGATCCGACCGACGAACTCGTGCTCGAGGAGCTGGGAGCCGAGGATTGCGCCGCCGCCGATCCCGAGGCCGAGCTTCGGGCGTTGGGCTCCGGCGGGTGCGGCCACGGTGATCGTGCTCAGCACGAGGATCACGGCGATGCGGTGCTGCATGGGGCGCTCCTTTCAGGGCGGGTGCTGGGGCCGGACGGCTCCCGGACCCGCCCGCTGCCAGGCCCGGGAGCCGCGGGCGCCCCTCTGCTACTGCGGCGCGCCCGGCTGTCGAACGGTGCAAGTTGCAAGCCGGGCACCCATCTGGCCCGCCCGGTCAGAGCACGAACTCGAGCAGAAGGAAGCCGCCTACCAGCAACGCGAAGAAGAGCCAGACCAGACGATCGAAGTAGCGATCGATGAAACCCTGGATCCCGGGCCCGAAGAAGTAGATCAGCCCGGCGAGCAGGAAGAAGCGGAGCCCCCGGCCGACCAGGCTCGCCACGATGAAGACCGGGAATGAGATACCGAAGACTCCGGACGAGAGGGTGAAGACTTTGTACGGGATCGGCGTGAAGCCGGCGATGAACACCGCCCAGAAGTCCCAGCGCTCGTAGAGAGCGCGGACGGATTCGAACGCCTCCGGCGTCACGCCCGGGACGTAGGCGAAGAAGAAGTCGTCGATCGCCGCCCAGATTCCCCACCCCATCGCGTAACCCGCGATGCCGCCGGCGACGGACGCGGCGGTGCAGATCGTGGCGAAATAGAGCGCGCGCCTTGGCGCGCCGAGCGCCAGCGCCATGAGGAGCGGGTCGGGCGGGATCGGGAAGAATGACGACTCGGCGAAGCTGAGAACGCCGAGCGCCGCGGGCCCGTGGCGCGTCTCGGCCCAGGAGAGAACCCAATCGTAGAGGCGCCGGAATACGTTCGGCCGCCTGCCGTCCCGGGCGGCGTCGCTCGCCTGGTTCTCGACCCCGTTCACGTCCCCTCCGTCCATCCGAATCTTCCGATCAGCGGCACGAACGTGCACCGTGTGATCTCCTCCGTCTCGACTCCGTTCTCCGTACGGCGGTAGAGGAGCAGCTTCTGCTCTTTCCTGTCCCCGATGGGGATGAGCATGCGCCCGCCGGGCGCGAGCTGTTCGATCAGCGCCGACGGGACTGCCGGCGCCCCCGCGGCGACCAGGATCGCGTTGTATGGCGCGTAGCGCGACCAGCCGATCGTCCCGTCGCCGACCAGCAGCGCGACGTTCCGGACGCGCAGCCGGTCCAGTACTTCGCGCGCCCGCATGGACAGTTCCCGGATGCGCTCGACCGAGTAGACGTGCCCGGCGAGCTGGGCGAGGAGCGCCGTCTGGAAGCCGCTCCCGGTCCCGACCTCCAGGACGCGGTCCCGCGGCGTGAGCCGCAGCGTTTGCAGGTAGAGCGCCTGCAGCGATGGCTGCGACGCGGTCTGGCCGTATCCGATCGGGAGCGGCGCGTCCTCGTAGGCGCGGTGGTGCACCGCCTCCGGGAGGAAGAGGTGGCGGGGCACCTGGTCGAAGGCGCGCAGGACCTCGAGATCGTCGATTCCCTTCTCCCGAATCGTGCCGATCAGGTCGCGCCGCAGCCGCTCGTAGCGAAGATCGTTCAGAGCTTCAGGTCCCACCCGCCGATCTCCTCCAGCAGCCGGTAGTTCGTCAGGTCCAGGTGAAGCGGCGTGATCGAGATGAAGCCCGAGCGGATGGCCCGGAAATCCGACGTCGGGCCGCCCCACCAGCGGCTCTCGCCGCCGCCGATCCAGTAGTACTCCCGGCCGCTCGGGTCCCGCGCCCGCGTGAGGGAATCGACGTAGGCGCGGCGCCCGAGCGTCGTGATCCGAACGCCCTGCACCTCCCCGGGCGGGATCGGTGGCAGGTTGATGTTGAGGAGCGTCTCGGCCGGAAAATCGTCACGGCCGACGATCTGCTCCAGCAGCCGCGTCAGTAGGTCCGTCCACGCGGCGATCTCCTCGGGGTCACGGCCCGCGTAGGAGAAGGCGATCGAGGGGATGCCCAGCATCGTCGCCTCCATGGCCGCGGCCACGG
>VSDC01000518.1:0-1828 GCA_047459275.1 Gemmatimonadota bacterium | reverse complement strand
CTCAGCACGATCGCGCTCCGACCGCCGGTCTTGCAGTGCAGGACGATCTCCGCGTCGCGGTCGAGCTCGCCCAGCCTCGCATCGATCTCCCGCATCGGGATCAGCCGCGCGCCGTACGGCTCCAGGTTCGCGATCTCCCACTCGTGCGGTTCGCGGACGTCGACGATCGTGAGGGCGTCGCCCCGGTCGAGCCGCTCCTTCAGCTCCGCCGGCGTGATCTCCGGGAGCGACTCCGCGCCTGAGGCCGGCTTGAGTCCGCAGAACGCCTCGTAATCGATCAGCTCCGTCACGGTCGGCCGGTCGCCGCAGACCGGACAATCGGGATTCCTGCGGATCCGCACCTCGCGGAATCGGAGCGCCAGCGCGTCGAAGAGGACGAGCCGGCCGACCAGCGAATCGCCGGCCCCCAGGATCCATTTGATCGCCTCCAGCGCCTGCAGCGAGCCGATCACCCCCGGCAGCACTCCCAGCACCCCGGCCTCTCCGCAGCTCGGCACCAGCCCCGGCGGCGGCGGCTCCCGGAAAAGGCACCGGTAGCACGGCCCGTCCTTCGCGGCGAACACCGACACCTGCCCCTCGAACCGGAAGATCGAGCCGTAGACGTACGGCTTCCCCGACAGCACGCACGCGTCGTTCACCAGGTACCGCGTCGGGAAGTTGTCCGTGCCGTCCACCACGAGGTCGTAGTCCGCGAACAGCTCGAGCGCGTTCTCGCTCGTCAGCCGCACCGGGTGAGGCACGATCTCGATGTGGGGGTTCACGTCGCGCAGCCGGTCCACGGCCGCGTCCAGCTTGTGGCGTCCGATGTCGCTCTCCCCGAAGAGGACCTGCCGGTGCAGGTTCGTCTCGTCGACGACGTCGAAATCCACCAGCCCGATCCTCCCGACGCCTGCCGCGGCCAGGTACAGGCCGACGGGCGAGCCGAGGCCGCCGGCGCCGATCACCAGCGCCCGCGCCGCCTTCAGCCGCCGCTGCCCCTCGATCCCGACGTCCGGCAGGATCAGGTGTCTCGCGTAGCGCAACCGTTCCCGGGGCGTGAGGTCCAGGCCCGCGATGCTGTCGGTGGTCATGGTGGTCTCCGGGGTTGGGTCTTTCGGCGCGTTGGTGTGTTGTTGGGTGAAAGGTAGCCGCGGGGGGCTTCGGGGGGAACCGGGGACGTACGGGTGTCGGGTGTTCAGGTGTCGGGGGTAGGTCTCGGGTTTCAGGTCTCGGGTCGCGGGGCTCAGGGCTCAGGTCTCGCGTTTCGGGTTTCGGGTTTCGGGGGGGCGGATGGGCATTGGAGACCCAGGACCCGATAGCCGCGACCCGGGGAGAAGGGTCGGGTGCTCTATCCGCCGGCCGAGGACGCCCCCGAGCCGATCGAGGGGAGGGCACAACGTGCGCTCGGCGCGCTCTGCAACGCGTCGGTGGGCGCCAGCCGCCTGTTCTGTCCCCACTCGCTGGCGCTCAGCGCCCGTCCTGGCCCACCTCGCTGGCGCCCGCCGTCCGTCCTGGCCCGCCTCGCTATTGCATCGGCATGTCCACATGGGACAGGCGCCGCTCCCCTAGACAACCGCAACTCCGCTTCCGACGCTACGTTGCATCCCTCCCGACAACCCCTCGCGCTCTGTCTGCAGAACGTGTTGGTCCCGGTGTCATCGGCGCCCTCGCCGCTCTCTCCGCCCGCTTCTCGGACGCCCCGCCGCGCGGTCCGTCCCGGCCCGTCCCAGCCCGTCCCGGCCCGTCCCAACCGCTCCCGGCCGCTCCCAGCCGCTCCCGGCCGCTCCCGGCCGCTCCCAGCCCCTCCCGGCCACCCTCCGCAGTCCCCGATCGCACAACCATCGCCTCC
>VSDC01000057.1:0-8895 GCA_047459275.1 Gemmatimonadota bacterium | reverse complement strand
TGAGCGGCGAGCATCTCGAGCGTCGAAGCCATCCCGATCTGCACGCCGATCACGCCCATGGGGAAGATGACGGTGCTGCGCAGCGGCACCACGGGGAGTCGCTCGGGGATCTCGGTGCCGTTCCGGTTCGGACTCATCGCCTCGTGGGTTGTGGGATCAATGGCGCCGTACGGCGGAGCCGAGCGCAAGATCCGCTCCGCCCGAACGGTTTCTCCCCGTCCCTCACGCTTCGAGTCCGAGGATCCGGGAGGCGTTGCGGTAGAAGATCCTGTCCAGCGCGTCGGGGGAGAGTCCGAGGGAGGCGATGCGTTCGATGTTGTGCGCCACGCTCTTGGGCATGGCCGGCCAGTCGCTGCCGAAGACGACCTTGTCCGCGAGCCGCTCCAGGTCGGGGAAGTGGTCGAGCAACTTCGAAGGGACGAGGCCGGTCACGTCGATGTAGACGTTCTCGTGCAGCGACGCCAGGGTGGCGCACGCGTCGTACCACCAGCCGCGTCCTCCGTGGGCCATGACGATGACGAGGTCGGGGAAGTCCACGGCGACGTCGTCGAGGTGCACGGGGTCGCAGTACTTCAGGCGCGTGCCCGGGATGACCGACGTGCCGATGTGGAGCAGGACGGGGAGCCGGTGCTCGACGCAGACCTCGTAGAGCGGGTAGACGCGCCGCTCGTTCGGGTAGAAGTACTGGTACGACGGGTAGAGCTTGAGCCCGTAGACAGGCCCTTCGTCGATGTAGCGGCGGAGCAGCCCGGCCGGGTCCGGGTCGGTGTTCGGGTCCACCGACGCGAACGGGAGGAAGAAGTCGGGCACTGCCCGGCACAGTTCGATGACGGTCTCGGTGCGGACGTTCCCCGAGGTGGCCGGACAGTGCTCCGGGAGGACGACGGCGCGTTCGACGCCCTCGGCCCGGAGCAGCTCGGCGACGTAGCGCGGATCGGCGAGCCGGTCCCCGTGGTCCCGGATCGCCGGAGAGATCGAGCGCACGAAGTCCAGGGTCGCGGGCGAGAGATCGCCCGGACAGTACGGATGCGTGTGGAAGTCGATGACGCGACGTCGCGCGCTCGGCATGGCCGGCGAAGCTCAGCGCCCGTTGGCGCGGGAGCGGTCCGTGGCGACCGCCGCGTCCAGCGCCCGGAAGAACCGGCCGATGTGCCGTGCGCACGCGCCCAGGTCGGTGCGCCCGCTCACGTTCTCGGCTCTGGCGTCGACCCGCGTTTGCGCATTCTCGTCCAGCACGATCCGGATCGTGACGCTGGCGGTCGAACGGAAGATCGAAGTGGTCGCAAGCGCCTGGATGACGCCTTCGTGGTCGTCGGCGTTCAGGACGCGCCAGCGGGACAATCCGCCGCTCGCCAGGGCCAGTGCCTCGTTCCACACGCGATCGAACGGGATCGCGTACGTCCTGCCCCGCAGGCGCGGATCCTCGGCGTCCGGCTCGGTAGCGGCGGATTTCTGCGTCACACCCCTGAGGAGCTCTCGAACCACGCTCATTGCTGGGGATCGAGACGGAAGACCACGGTGACGTTCGCGGTGACGTCGAGCGTTCCCGGTTCGATGGGCGTGGCTGCGACGGCCCTGGCCATCGCCACGTCGGCCTGGAACGCATACACCGGCCGGTCGAACCCGCCGGCCGTGGTGACGGCAAGGACCGGGCCGAGCCTCCGGCCCAGCGCCGTGGCTATAGTTTCGGCTTCCTTCTGCGCTTCCGTGACCGCTTCGCGCAATGCCTCGCGCCGGACCTCGGTCGGGTCGCGGAGCGTGAAGTGGACGCCGTGCACCCGGTTCGCGCCCGCGGCGATCGCCGCGTCGATCACCTCGCCCACGCGGCCGATCTCGTCGACGGTGACACGAACCATGTTGATGGCGCGGTAGCCAATGATGCGCTCCTCCGGCGGCCTGCGCGGAGCCTCCGGCGAATGGTCGTACTCGGGGATCAACTGGTACGACGTAGTCTTGATCTGGTCCTCCCCGAGCCCCAGGCGACGCAGAGCGGAAACCAGGCGTTGCATCCGAGACGCGTTCTCTTCCGCAGCCGCGTCGGCGGTGGCCGCTGATGTCTCGACGGCCAGCGTCACCTGCGCCTGGTCCGGTTCGCGGGTCACACGGCCGACGGCGGAGACCGTCACGGTCTGATCCCGATCCGTTATCGAAGGCCGCTGCTGTGCCGCCGCGTCAGCCGGGGCGAATAGGATCGCCAGGGCCAGGGCAGAGCCTGCGACGCTCCGAAGATTTGTCCCATTCATGCAAAACCTCCCGCGACGTTCGCTATGGCCCGCCGCGGAGCGGCGGAAAGATATGACGTGCTGGCCGTTTGCGCGAGGCAATGGCGGAACCCACGGTGCAGGGTTCGGACCCGGACCGGCCTGGATCCGGCGCCGGCAACAGACTTGCGGACGGGCGGCATTTGACGCTTCGCCGACTAGAGGCGTATCTTCGCGCGCGTCGCTTCTTTCCCCGGAGGGTCCGTGCAACAACGGGAAACTCCTTTCGGCTACATCCTCGTTCTCGACAGGGGCGAAGAGCTGCTGCGCAGCCTGATCGAATTCGCCCGGCACAACGATGTCGACGCCGCAACGATCCACGGGCTCGGCGCCGTCGACCGAGTCGAGCTCGGCTTCTACCGCCTCGCCGCCCAGGACTACGAGCGGCGGACGTTCGCCGAACCGCTCGAGGTCTGCTCGCTCACAGGCAACATCTCATTGCTCGACGGGGAACCGCTCCCACACGTGCACGGCGTTTTCGGGCGCGCGGATTTCACGACCGTCGGCGGTCATGTCTTCGAGGCGGTGTGCTCGATCACCCTCGAGATCTCGGTCCACGTGCTCCCCGAGCCGATGCACCGTGGAGCCGTCGATTTCTGCAACCTGAAACTGTTGAAGCTGGAGTCGTAACTTTCATAGAACCGGAGACGTTACGATGAAAGTCATCATCCCCCTCGCGGGGAAGGGGACGCGCCTGCGACCCCACACCTACATCACACCGAAACCGCTCCTGAAGGTGGCGGACAAGCCCGTGATGAGCTACATCCTCGACGATCTGCGGGAGCTCGGAGTCGAGGAGGTCGTTTTCATCACCGGTTACCTCAAGGAGAAGATAGAGGACTATATTCGGGCGGAGTATCCGGAGTTCCGCGCCCATTTCGTCGAGCAGCCGGTCCAGAACGGGACTGCGGCGGCCGTCCAGCTCGCCGAGCCGTTCATCGACGAGGACGTGTTGATCATCTTCGTCGACACGCTCTTCGACGCCGACCTCGGCGTGGTCCGCTCGCTCCCCGAGGGCGACGCGGGCGTCATCTGGGTCAAGGAGGTCGAGGACTACCGGCGCTTCGGCGTGGTCGTGACGGACCGCGAAGGGTACATGAAGCGCATCGTGGAGAAGCCTCGCGACCCCATCTCGAAGCTGGCCAACATCGGCCTCTACTACATTCGCGACTGGCGGCTCCTCTTCGAGGGGATCCGCCACACGATGGGAGGGCCGAAGGCGCCGGGCGAAGAGTACTACCTGACCGATGCGTTCCAGTACATGATCGACCGCGGCGCGCGGCTGCGCACGATCGAGGTCCAGGGTTGGTACGACTGCGGCAAGCCGGAAACGCTCATCTCGACGAATCGTCATCTTCTCGAGGCGGGTCGCGCCCGCAAACCTGATGGCGGCGACGGCGTTCGGATCCAGGGGCCGGTCCGTGTCGCCGAGGGAGTCGAATTGGAAGACGTCGTCCTCGGCCCGAACGTCACCATCGGCACCGGCTGCAAGCTGCGCGGCGTGCGGATTCGCGACTCGATCGTGGGGAGTCACACCACCATTGAGGACTCCGAGATCCACGACTCGCTGATCGGCGACCGGGTGCGGGTCCGGGGGGTGAAGGGAACGCTCAACGTCGCGGACGATTCGGAGGTGCTCGGCGGGTAAGATCCGTCGGTCTCCCAGTCGGCACGGGTCGATCTCGGCGCCGGCTTGCTCTTCGGCCGCGGGCGCGACGCGGTTCGCGCCGCGGCCCTTTACATCTCGACGCCTGCGGCGGCGAGGAGGGTGAGGAGCGCGCGGTCGAGGCCTTCCGGGCCGCCTTCGTTGTCGTACCATTCGTCCGGCGTGTGGACGCCGGACGAGCGGCCGCCGGCGCCCAGGGCGATGGCCGGGATCCCGAGCGAGATCGGGATGTTCGCGTCTGTCGATGAGGCGGTGAGCTCCGGCTCCTCGCCGATGAAACGCGTGGCCGCGCACGCCGCCGCGACGAGGGGCGAGGTGGGAGGCGTCTCGCCCGAGGGCCGGTCGCCGATCCGCTCGAACCTCAGGGAGAGGACGGAGCCGTCCTGGCGGCTCCGCCGCTCCGTCGCGGCGACGGCTCGTTCGACTTCCCGAAGCGCCCTTGCCTCCACGGTGTCCAGCACGCGCTCGTCCTCGCTGCGGATGTCGAGTTCCATCCACGCATCCGTCGGGATCGCGTTCACGGCGGTCCCGCCTTCGATCCGACCCACCGAGAGCGTCGTGCGCGGGCGGCGCGGCAGCTCGAGTGCGGCGAGGGCCGCCACGGCGCGACCCAACGCGTGGATCGGGTTGGCCCGACCCCAATCGGCCCACGAGTGCCCGCCGCTCCCCTCGATCGTCACGCGATAGCGCCGTGATCCGAGTCCCCGGTTGACGATGCGACGGCTGCCGGTCCCGTCGAGGGCGATGAACGCCGCCGCCCGGCGCCAGGGGGACCCTTCCCGGAAGAGGTGCTTGACGCCCCGTAGATCCCCGATCCCTTCTTCGCCCACCGTCGCCGCGAAGACGACCGGACGCACGAGTGGCGGCCGCGCCTCGACCAGCACCGTGGCGAGGGCGAGCAACGCCGCCAGGCCGCGGGCATTGTCCGCGATCCCCGGCCCGGCCAGGCGGTCGCCGACGCGGCGGACGGTCACCTCCGTCCCTGCGGGGAAGACCGTGTCCATGTGGGCACAGAGGAGCACCGGGCGGTGCGCGTCCGAATCGGTCCGGGCCGCGCCGTTGGCGGGCAGCACCGCCAGCACGTTGCCCACCTCGTCGACTGTCACGCCCTGGAGGCCGATCTCCTCGAACCACCTGCGCACCCGCTCGCCACGCGCAGCTTCCCCGAACGGCGGCGCCGGGATCTGCGCAAGCTCGACCATGGCGGCCAGTGTTTCGGCATCCCGCTCCCGCAGGTTCGCTCGGGCCCGGTCCACGGCCGGATGGCGGCTCAAGGCTGCGACGTCCATCGCTTGAGGCGGCTCCTTTCTTGCATCCCCCGGCCCCGGAGGCTCGACGGGCCGGCTCCGGTTGACAATGTGTGCGACCGGGGACCATCTTGCCAGCGACACACCCGCCTGTCCCCCCGAAGCCCGATCGACATGAAAGAGCAGGACCTGATCTTCGATTGGAACGTCGCTGACAGGGAGCCCGACCTCCCCCCGCTGAGACGGGTCGAGCTGGACGACGAAACGCTACGCGACGGTTTGCAGTCCCCCTCCGTGCGAGACCCCGCAATCGGCGACAAGATCCGCATCCTCCACCTGATGGCAGAGCTAGGCATCCACGCGGCGAACATCGGTTTGCCGGGCGCCGGGCCTCGAGCGGCCGCGGACGTGGAGGCCCTCGCACGCGAGATCCGCGATGCCCGCCTGCCGATCTTCCCGAACTGCGCGGCTCGCACGGTCCGGGCCGACATCGAGCCGATCGTCCGCGTCGCACAGAAGACGGGGATCGCGATCGAGGCGGCGACCTTCCTCGGCTCCTCGCCCATCCGCCAGTACGCCGAGGACTGGACGCTCGACAAGATGCTGAAGGTCACGGAGGAGGCGGTCGGCTTCGCCATCGCCGAGGGGTTGCCGGTCATGTACGTGACCGAGGACACGACGCGGGCGCGGCCGGAGACGCTGAAGAAGCTCTACACCACGGCGATCGAATGCGGCGCGCGGCGGATCTGCCTGGCCGACACGGTCGGTCACGCCACGCCCCATGGCGTGCGGCGCCTGGTCCACTTCATCCGCGAGGAAGTCGTCCGTCCGACCGGGGAGGACGTCAAGATCGACTGGCACGGGCACCGCGACCGGGGCCTCGGGCTCGCCAATGCTTTCGCCGCGATCGAAGCGGGAGTCGATCGCGTCCACGGCTCGGCGCTCGGGATCGGCGAGCGAGTCGGCAACGTCGAGATGGACCTGCTCCTGGTCAACCTCAAGCTGCTCGGCCTGCACGACGGCGATCTCTCGCGTCTGGCCGAGTATTGCGAGCTGGTGGCAGAGGTGACCGGCGCTCCGCTCCCATGCAATTACGCGGTCTTCGGCACCGATGCGTTCCGCACCGGCACCGGCGTGCACGCGGCGGCGATCATCAAGGCCAAGGCCAAGGGCGACGACTGGCTGGCCGACCTCGTCTATTCGGGGGTGCCCGCCGCGCTCTTCGGGCGGCGCCAGGTCATCGAAGTCAGCCACGTGAGCGGCATGTCCAACGTCAAGTACTGGCTTGCCGAGCACGGCTACGACCCTTCGGACGAAGAGCTGTGTCGTGCGGTCTTCGAACTCGCCAAACGAACCGACCGGGTGTTGACCGATGCAGAGATCCACGACTGTTGCCGAGCCCACGGACACGCGCAACCCGCCTGACGGAGGGCTGGGCGACCTGCTGGACGAGTTCTTCGCCTTCTGGTGGGAGGCGAACCCGACGCATGCGACGGTCGTCGGGATCCACACTCATGATGGAGAGCTGGAACGCTACGATGCCGCGACCCTGGACGAGAGGGCGCGGCATCTTCGTCAATATCTGGATGCATTCGAGCGCATTGCTCCAGCCAGTCGCGGCGAATGGATCGACAGGGAGCTGGTCCTCGACCGAATCCGCTGGGAGCTGTACCAGCTCGACCACGTCCGCCCGCACCGCCGGAATCCGCTCGTTTACCTGGATGGCGCCTTCGCCACGCTCTATCTCATGGCCGTGCGCGACTACGCGCCGGCGGCCGAGCGGGCGCTGCGCGCCGCGGAGCGGCTCCAGGCGCTCCAGGCGTCCCTAGATCAGGCCCGCGAGAACCTCGTCGAGGCGGCGCCGGAACTGGTGAGCACTGCTGCGGCGGTGGCGCGCAGCGGTCTCGCGCTCGTCGACTCCCTCCTGCCGGCCCACCTGGGTACCGCGCTCCAGGACGATCCAGGCGAGTACTCGCGGTGGGAGAACGCGCGGCGCGGCGCTGCGGACGCCCTCGTCGACTTCGCCCGCTGGCTCGAGGAAGATCTCGCCCCACGCGCGGACGGCACCTTCGCCCTGGGCCGGGAGGCGTGGGAGACGCGGGTCCGGTACGAGCACGGTCTCCATTACACCGCCGAGGAGATCCTCGCCTACGGCGAGGCGCTCAAGCACAGGACGGAGGTGGCGCTCGACCAGACCGCCCGCGAGCTCCGCGGCAAACACTGGCGCGAGGTCGCCGAGCGGCTCAAGGGCGATCACCCGCCCGCGGACGAACTGATCGAGGCCTACGCCGCGGAAATGGATCGGGCCCGGGCGTTCGTGGAGGAGAATGAGCTGGTGACGATCCCCGGCGGCGAGGCCCTGGTCGTGACCGCGACGCCGGAGTTCCTGCGGCCGCTCATCCCCTACGCGGCCTACCAGCCGCCAGCCGCGTACGAGGCCGACCAGACCGGACTCTTCTTCGTGACGCCGCCCGAAGCCGATGACGCGGCGGAACGCCTGCGCGACCATTCCCGGTACGGAATCCCCGTGACCGCGCTGCACGAGGCGTATCCCGGCCATCACCTCCAGCTCCTGCGCTCGAACGCGGCGGACTCGGAACCCCGGCGGGTGTTCTTCACCTCGGTCTTCGCGGAGGGGTGGGCGCTGTACTGTGAGGAGATGATGTGGGAGCAGGGCTTCTACACGGACCTGCGCGTGCGGCTGCTCCAGCTCAAGGATCTGCTCTGGCGCGCCTGCCGCATCATCGTGGATGTCGGACTCCACGTCCACGGCTGGACGCCGCAGCGCGCCGTCGATTTCCTGGTCGAGGAGGCCGGCCTCGAGCGCGGCAATGCGGAGATCGAAGTGCGGCGCTACTGCGCATCGCCCACCCAGCCGATGAGCTACGCGGTCGGAATGCGGGAGATCCTTCGCCTGCGCGATCGGTACTGCGCCCGGGCGGGGAACGGTTTCCGGCTTCGCGACTTCCACGACCAGCTCCTCTCCTGGGGGACGATCCCGCCACCGCTCGTCGCGCACGGTCTGGGGATCGCATGAGTCGCCCGGACCCCAGATCGGCCCCGATGTGAACGAGGCGCGCCCGGTACGAAAGCCGGGCGCGCCTCGTTCGCGTTCTGCTGATCGATCGTTGTCGTCCCCGTCAGTGGGCCGCGACGGCTTCGCCCGCGCGGGTGTCCGCGCCCGTTCCCGACGCGGCACCGCCTTCCATCCGGCGCTGGATCAGACCGTCGATACTGAACTTCCCACCGCCGTTCGCTGCCAGGAACAGATAGATGAAGCAGTAGAGGAGAGCGAGTTCCCCGTAGTTCTGGATCGGGATGTAGCCCTGTGGCAGATGCACCTGGAAGTAGGCCCACAGCATCTCGATCGCGAGGACCACGGCGACCGGCTGCGTGAAGAGGCCGAGCACGATCAGCCCTCCACCGAAGAACTCCAGGACCCCGGCCAGCCCCATCTGCGACATCCAGGAGTCGACCGCGGTCCCGCCCAGAGCGCCGAAGAGCTTCTGGGCGCCGTGCTGCATGAACAGTAGCCCGGTCACGATGCGGAGGGCGTTCAGCGCCCACGTCTGCCAACGGTTCATCTCGATCCTCCCCTGGAAAGGGTGAACAGGACTCACTCGTACCGCAGCGAGACGATTGGATCCAGCCGGGCGGCTCGTCGAGCGGGCCAGAGGCCGAAGAAGATGCCGACGAGCGCCGAGAAGCCGAGCGCCAGGAG
>VSDC01000517.1:0-1828 GCA_047459275.1 Gemmatimonadota bacterium | reverse complement strand
TACAACGGGGTCGAGTCTGTGGGGCTGCTCCTCTACAAGGAGGCGGGCGCGAACACCGTGCGGGTGGCCCAGCGGGTGGAGGACGTCCTCGAAGAGCTGCGGGAGGAATACCCGGAGGTCCAGCTCGAAGTGGCGACGAGCCAGGCCGGCTTCATCTCCGACGCGATCGACAGCGTGGTCGACGCGCTGATCGAGGGCGGCGTCCTCGCGTTCCTCGTCCTGTTCCTCTTCCTGCGAGATGCGCGCTACCCGGTCGCGATCGGCCTGGCGATCCCGATCTCGGTGATCGGAACGTTCGCGCTCCTCGACCTGGCCGGTGTGTCTCTCAACGTCATGAGCCTCGGCGGCCTCGCGCTCGGGATCGGGATGCTGGTCGACAACTCGATCGTCGTCCTGGAGAACACGTTCCGTCACAAGGAGAAGGGGCTCGCCGCCGCCGCGGCCGCCGTGATCGGCGCCGAGGAGGTGCAGGCCGCGATCACGTCGTCGACGCTGACCACGATCGCGGTGTTCGGGCCGATCATCTACGTCGAAGGGATCGCGGGCGAGCTGTTCGGCGCCCTGTCCTTCGCGGTCGCGTTCTCGCTGCTGGCGAGCCTGCTCGTCTCGGTCACGCTCCTCCCCATGATGGCCGCGCGGTGGGAGGATGGCCGCGGCGAGCCCAGGGGCGGCTTCGTTCGCAGGGGGCTCCGGCGCATCGGCACGGCGATCGGGCGTGTCGCGTCGCCGCCCCTTGAGGCTTTCGATCGGGCCTTCTCTCGCGTCACGCAGAAGTACGCGACGGCGCTGGCTACGGCCCTCGACCACCGTGGAAGGGTCGTCGCCCTGGGGCTCGCGCTGTTCGGGGTGTCGGTCGGATTCGCCCTGGCGCTCGATCGGAGCGTGCTCCCGGACGTGGATCAGGGCGCGTTCCGGGTTCGGCTGCAGCTCCCGCGCGGCACGCCGATCGAGACGACGTCGCGTGAGGCGGCGCGTCTCGAGCAGATCTTCCTTGCCGATCCGGAGGTCGACGCGGTGTTCACGCGCGTGGGGCGGCAGGTCGTGGCCGGCGAGATCGAAACGGAGGAGAGCGGTCTGCACACGGCCGTGCTCGAGGTCCGGCTGGCGGAGCGGGCCAAGACGGCCGAGGTCCTCGCCCGGCTCGAACCCCGACTGGCCGAGTTCCCGCCGGGCATGCTGGCGATCCAGACCGGCAACGCGACGGCGCTCGGGGCCTTGCTCGGCGGCGGCGAGGCCGACCTGGCGGTCCGCATCCGCGGCGACGACCTCGACGCGTCGCTCGCCTACGCGCAGGAGATCGAACGGCGCCTGCACCAGGTGCCCGAGCTCACCAACGTCCGGCTGGGGATGGAGCTGGGGCAGCCGGAGATCCAGGTGGAGATCGACCGGGAGCGGGCGGCGGCGTTCGGGATCGAGCCACGGAGGATCGCCGAGACCATCGAGAAGTTCATGCTCGGCGCGAGGGCGACGGACCTGGTCGATTTCGACCGGAAGATCCCGGTGATCGTGCGGCTCTCGGAGGAGCAGCGGTATTCGCTCGAGTCGCTGGACAGGCTCACGGTGGACGGGATCCCGCTGCGGGAGCTGATCCGGACGCACGAGGCGCTGGGGCCCGTCGAGATCCGCCGCCTCGAGCAGAGCCGTCTCATACCCGTCTACGCCGACGCGGCCGGCAGCGACCTGGAGGAGGCGCTCCGGGCGACGCAGGCGGCGGTCGCCTCCGTGCCAGCGCCCCGGGGATTGCGGGTCGAGATCGGCGGCGAGAACGAGGAAATGCAGCGCAACTTCCGCGACCTGGCGTTCGCGTTCACCCTCGCGCTCCTCCTCG
>VSDC01000516.1:0-1829 GCA_047459275.1 Gemmatimonadota bacterium | reverse complement strand
CTCGAGGCGATCGCGTCGCTCCGGCGCGAGGGCCGGGTCGCGATGGTGGGCGACGGGGTGAACGACGGCCCGGCGCTCGTCGCCGCGGACCTGGGGATCGCGATGGGCTCGGGTTCGGACGTGTCGCTGGAGAGCGCGGACATCGTCCTCATGAAGGACGATCTCCAGAAGATCGCCGGCGCCATTGCCCTCGCCCGCCGGGCCGCCGCGACGATCCGGTTCAACCTGACGTTCGCGCTGGGCGTGATCCTGATCGTGGGCACGCTCTCGCTCTTCGGCTACGTGCCGCTCCCGGTCGGCGTCGTCGCCCACGAGGGCGGAACCATCTTCGTGGTGGCCGTAGGGCTGCGCCTCCTGGCGCACCGGATCGAGGGGAGCGGGGCGCGGGCCATGGCGGATGCAGGGGACGGAACCGGAGCGGGCAGGGGCACCGGAGCCGAGGCGGGCACGATGGCCGGAGCCGAGGCGACGGGGCGGCCGGAGCACGCCGTGCACTCGGTCGGGACGCCGAGTGCGGCGAGGTGAGGGAGTGGGGTAACGCGGGCCTGACGTCACGAGATCCGGGCGCGGCGAGGTGAGGGTGGGCGGAGGGGCGGTGCCGGGTGACGGCTGGCGTCCGTCGGCGACGGCGGGCGCCCTCCGGCGCCGGGTGGCGGAACGGCTCGTGCGCACGTCGGCCCTCCGGGGGACCAGCGGAGGGGACGCCGATGGACGCCGCCGATCGCGCCGGGCGCACGGGGCACTCCGGCGCCGTAGATCGCCCGGCGACCGACCGCGCCGAGCGTGACGGTACCGCCAGACACGGTGACCGCGCCGAACGTCGCCTGGGCTTCGCCGTGAAGGTGCTGGGCCGCGAGGGGCTCCCGAGTCACGACACCCGACGCTGGTCGTCGGGACCCAGCGTTGCCGTCTCGATCGATGCGCTGCACCGGATCCTCGACTACCTGGACGAGGTCGGGATCCGAATGTACCGCCTCTCCTCGGATTTCGTCCCGTACGCAACCCACCCGGACCTTCCCCAGTTCCACCGGCAACTCGAGGAACACGCCACGGAGCTCGCGCGGATCGGGCGGTACGCCCGGCGCCTCGACGTCCGGCTCTCCCTGCACCCCTCGCAGTACGTGGTCCTGAACGCGCAGGACGAGGCGATCGCCGCGAAGTCCAGGGCGGACCTGGACGTGCAGGCGCGCCTCCTCGACGCCATGGAGCAGGGGCCGGAGGCCGTCGTGGTTCTCCATGTGGGCGGCCTGTATGGTGACCGCGAGGCCGCCCTCGACCGATTCGTCTCGAGCTTCGAGCGCCTCTCGGAGCCCGCTCGCCGGCGCCTCGTGGTCGAGAACGACGAGACGTCGTTCACCGTAGAGGACTGCCTTTGGATCCACGAGCGGATCGGCATTCCCGTCGTCTTCGATCACCAGCACCACCGGCTCAACCCGGGCGAGCTGAGCGTCGGTGAGGCGGTTCGCGCGGCGCTCGCGACCTGGCCCGAGGGCGTCACGCCGAAGATCCACTTCTCGTCGGCGCGGCTCGATGGCCGCGAGGTCCGCCGCGGCGGGACGACGCGTATCGAACCGCCGCTCCTGCGGCAGCATGCGGACTTCGTGGACCCGTGGACGTTCGCCGACCTGCTCGACGAGATCCGGGACCTCGAATGTGACGTGATGATCGAGGCGAAGGCGAAGGACCTGGCGGTGCTCAAGCTGCGCGCGGACCTGGAGGTGATCGGGAGGAGTGAGGTGTTGGGGGTGCCGGGGCGGGGGTAGGTTGTTGGGGATTAGGGCTTAGGTGTTAGGGCTTAGGTGTTAGGGCTTAGGGCTTAGGGGGTCGGG
>VSDC01000515.1:0-1836 GCA_047459275.1 Gemmatimonadota bacterium | reverse complement strand
GACCTGGCGATCGTCGAGACCTTCTACTCCACCGGGATGCGTCTCTCCGAGCTGCATAGCCTGGACATGCAGGACCTCGACCTCCTCGGGGACCAGGCCCGGGTCCGCGGGAAGGGACGCAAGGAGCGGATCGTGCCGCTCGGACGCCACGCCGTCACCGCACTGCGTCGCTACGAGCTCCGCCGGGCGGAGGTCCTGGCTCGCTGCGTCGGCGGGGACCGGCGCGCCGTCTTCATCTCCGAGCGCGGCCGGCGTCTCTCCGTCCGGCAGATCCAGAACATCGTGAGGAGCTTCCTCGACGTGGTCGCGGAGGAGGCGGGGCTCTCGACCCATTCGTTGAGGCACACGTTCGCGACGCACCTCCTGGACGCCGGCGCCGACCTGATGGCCGTCAAGGAGCTTCTCGGCCACGCCTCGCTCTCGACGACCCGGATCTATACGCACACCTCGAAGGAACGCCTCAAGCGGGTCTACAATCAGGCACACCCGCGCGCGTGAGGCGGGCGCGGCCCGGCCAGCGGTCCGGGGCGAACCGCTCGGATCACGTCTGCGCGCGAGGCGGGCGCGAAGGGGCGCAGGACGCACCCGTGCGAGAGCCGGGGGCGCCGCATCGTGCGTGCGGCGCATCGCCCGGTGGCCGGATACGCCGCACGCGGCGTTGGTGCCAGGCGCGATCAGTGGATCGTAGCGCGTGACGCGGGCTGCGTCAGAGCCTGCCTTTGCACCCGCGCGTTCCGTCCCCCAGATTGGCGCCGGGACAATCCCCCGCACTGGGGGTATAGGGGCAAGGAGGAAGGTCGAATGAGAGGATTTCACGCCACGACGATCGTCGCGGTCCGGCATGGCGGCCGCGTGGCATTGGGGGGCGACGGACAGGTGACCATGGGGGACACCGTCGTCAAGTCCAAAGCCCAGAAGGTACGGAAGCTCAAGGACGGGCGGGTCCTCGCCGGTTTCGCCGGCTCGGTGGCCGACGCGCTGACCCTGTTCGAGAAGTTCGAGTCCAAGCTCGAGCGGCATCCGGGGAACCTGCCCAGGGCCGCGGTCGAGATGGCCAAGGAGTGGCGTACGGACCGGTACTTGCGGCGGCTGGAGGCCCTGCTGACCGTGGCCGACAAGGACCATTTGTTCGTGATCAGCGGCGACGGGAACGTCATCGAGCCTGACGACGAGATCGCGGCGATCGGCAGCGGCGGCCCTTTCGCGCTGGCTGCGGCGCGGGCGCTCAAGGAGCATTCGCAGCTCTCGGCGGCCGAGATCGTGCGGCGCTCGCTCGAGATCGCCGCCGACATCTGCATCTACACGAATCGGAATATCACGATACTCGAGCTGGAATAGCGGTTTTGGTGCGGTGCGCCCGGCCCGATACCGTCCCGGTAGTGGCCTCGGGCGGCCGCGTATGGAGTGATCATGGCGAAGGTCCTGAACGAGAACGCAGCACCGGCGGAGGCCTCCGACCGTGAGCGTTGGCTGGACGAGCTGACGCCACGGCAGATCGTCGCCGAGCTCGACAAGTACATCGTCGGGCAGGAAGCGGCGAAGAAGGCCGTCGCCATCGCATTGCGGAACCGCTGGCGGCGCCAGCGTGTCCACGATGATCTCCGCGAGGAGATCATGCCGAACAACATCATCATGATCGGCCCCACTGGGGTGGGGAAGACCGAGATCGCACGGCGGCTCGCGCGACTCGCCGGCGCGCCGTTCGTCAAGGTCGAGGCCTCGAAGTTCACCGAAGTGGGGTACGTCGGCCGCGATGTCGAATCCATGGTCCGCGACCTGATCGATATGGCGGTGAAAATGGTCCGCGAGGAGCGGGAGGCCGAGGGCGGGGAGATC
>VSDC01000514.1:0-1837 GCA_047459275.1 Gemmatimonadota bacterium | reverse complement strand
CCCGTGAGCCGATCGAGGGGAGGGGAGGGCGCCGCTGCGTGCGGTCGCCAGGCCGCCGCCACTTGCGTTCGGCAGGCCGCGACGCGCCGGGCGGCGAGCGCCGCCCGTTTCGTCCCCACTTGCTATTGCATTTGCATGTTCGGATGGGACGTGCGCGGTGCCGTCGGGAACCGTAAATTCCCTTCCGAAAACACGATATGTCCCACCCCGGGACCCCTCGCGCTCTGTCTGCAGAAAGTGTTGGTCCGCCGTCCGCGGCGGCGTCGTTGCCCTTCGCACCGCCGCGCGCAGCGCGGCCGTTCCCGCGCGCCGAAGGCGCGCGCCGTTACCCAACCGTTGCAATCCCGCGGCCCGGGCGCGACGCCGGGACCCGATCTTCCCACCGAACCCCAGGAACGAGGAGATCGATGTCCACGGAGATCTACGTCTTGCCCCGGCGAAAACGGATCGCGCTGATCGCCCACGACAACAAGAAACCGGAGCTGTTGCACTGGGCCCGGCGCCACCTCGACGCACTGTCCCGGCACGTCCTCTACGCGACGGGGACCACGGGCGCCATGCTCGCCGCCGAGCTCGGCCTCGAGGTGCACCGGTTCCGGAGCGGCCCCCTCGGCGGCGACCAGCAGGTGGGCGCGGCCATCGTCGAAGGGAAGATCGACCTCGTGATCTTCTTCTGGGACCCGCTCGAGCCGCAGCCGCATGACGTGGACGTGAAGGCGCTGCTCCGTATCGCCGTCGTCTACGACATCCCGACCGCGTGCAACCGCGCGAGCGCGGACTTCCTGATCTCGTCGCCGCTGATCTACGAGACGTACGCCCGCGAGGCGGTGAGCGACGTGGCGCCCGGCGCGGGCGGCGCGACCTCCACCACGGGCGCGGACTCCACCGCGGACCAGGAGTGCCCCACGTCGCCCATAGCACTCCGGTCGCTCCCGTGATCGACCGATTTGCCCGGAGCGCGCCGCGTGCTTATGCTGACGACGATTCACACGCATGGAGGGCACAATGCTGCGCTGGAATTGGTTCACTGGCGCGACGGCCGTGCTCCTGGCGGGCGTCCTCGCCGGGTGCGGCGACGAGCGCCGGGACACGACCAACGACGAAGCCGCACGGGCGGCCACGGATACGGCAACGGATGCGGCTGCGGATAGGGCCGCGGCTTCGGCTGCACGATCGGCCGCGGATACGGCCGCGGTCGTCGCAATAGGCGACTCGGCGGCGCTCGCGCTCACAGGCGCGCTCATGTCCCGGGTCCAGGAGGCGCTGCGGGAGGGCGGCCCGGCGCACGCCATCGATTTCTGCTCCGAGCTCGCGATCCCGATCACCCTGGAGGTCCAGGGGAGGCTTCCCGACGGGGTGACGATCAAGCGCACGTCGACCAGGATCCGCAATCCGCAGAACTCGCCGGACTCGCTGGAGCAGGCGGCCCTCGCCTACTTCGAGTCCGAGCTCGCGGCGGGCCGCCCGCTCCCGCCCTACCACATCCAGCGCGCCGACGGCGAGTGGCGGTACTACAAACCGATCGTGGTGGCGGAATTCTGCACGCAGTGCCACGGGCCGCGCGAGAGACTCGATCCCGCGGTCCGGAGGGTGCTGGCGGAACGCTACCCCAACGACCAGGCTACGGGCTACTCGCCCGGCGATTTCCGGGGCGTGATCCGGGTGAGCGTGCCGGGGAGGTCGCGATGACGATCATGCTTTCAGCGTTGCGCGCTGCGAGGTTCGTGGTTTCCCTGCCGGACCTGGCCCGATGGATGCCCACCACGATCGTCGCGGACGCGTCGGACGGGCCAGTTCGGGGCCGCCATCGCTGGGCTGAGGCGGTCGAGGCGGCCAA
>VSDC01000056.1:0-8938 GCA_047459275.1 Gemmatimonadota bacterium | reverse complement strand
CCCACACCCACCCCTCCGGCACCTCGAACGGCACCTCGTCCGGCCCCACCGGCGGCAGCTTCTCGAGCTTGCGAATCTTCCCCTCGTTGTAGAGCCGCCTCTTCTCCTCCTCGATCCTCTCCAGCAGCACGCTCGCCGGCTCGTCGTTCGGATCCTGCGGCACCAGCTTCCCGCGAACCGCGAGCTGGAGGATCAGCTCGCGGAGCCGCTGCACCCCGCCCGGCGCGTCGGCGACGACGTCGAACAGCCGATGCAGCGTCTCGGGCGTCACGCCACCACCTCCTCCCGCGCCGCCAGCACCGACTCGAGGGCCTCGCCCAGCTCCCGCCGGAGCTTCTCCCGCGTCTCCTGCACCTGCGCGAGGAGCGCCGTGTACTCCGCCAGCAGTTCCTCGGGGTCGCGATGCTCGTCGCCGCCGGCGTTCGGGTTCTTCAGGTCCAGGTTGTAGCCCCGCGCGCGGATCTCCTCCACCGGGACGCGCCAGGCGACGTCGTTCTCGACCCGGGCGTTCCACCACGCCTTCGCCGCCTCGAACTCCTCGATCCGGATCGGCTTCGTCTTGCTGTAGCTCTTCTGCCCCGGCGGGTAGCGGTGCTCGTAGTACCAGATCTCCTTCGTCGGACGGCCCTTCGTGAAGAAGAGCAGGTTCGTCGCGATCGAGGTGTACGGCGCGAAGACACCCTTCGGCAGCCGCACGATCGTGTGCAGGTCGCACTCCTCGAGGAGCCGCTCCTTGATCCTCGTCTTCACCCCCTCGCCGAAGAGGAAGCCGTCGGGCAGCACGACCGCCGCGCGGCCGCCGTCCTTGAGCAGGTGCTTGATCAGCACGAGGAAGAGGTCCGCCGTTTCCTTCGTGCGATACTCCGTGGGGAAGTTCGCCTCGATCCCGTCCTCCTCGATCCCGCCGAACGGCGGGTTCGTCACGATGACGTCGACGCGGTCGCTCGGGCCGTAGTCCCGCAGCGGACGGGCGAGGGTGTTGCCGCGCTGGATGTTCGTCGGGACGTCGATCCCGTGCAGCAGCATGTTCGTCGTGCACAGCAGGTGCGGGAGCGGCTTCTTCTCGACGCCCCGGATCGAGCGACGCAGCTCCGCCTCGTGCTCGGGCGTCCGCACGTCGCGACCGCGGATGTGCTCGATGGCGCACGTGAGGAAGCCACCGGTCCCGCACGCGGGGTCGAGGACCGTCTCGCCCAGCCGCGGGTCGACCATCTCGACCATGAACTGCGTGACCGCGCGGGGCGTGTAGTACTCGCCCGCGTTCCCGGCGCTCTGCAGGTCGCGGAGGAGCTGCTCGTAGATGTCGCCGAAGACGTGACGGTCCTTCGCGCTGTGGAAGTCGATCTCCTCCAGCTTGTTGATCACCTGCCGGAGCAGCGTCCCGGACTTCATGTAGTTGTAGGCGTCCTGGAAGACGCCGCGCACGACCGCGGCCGGGTCGTCCGGGTCGCCGCTCACGGGGAGCTCCTTCAGCTTCGGGAAGAGCTCGTCGTTCACGAAGGCGAGGAGCTCGTCGCCGGTCATCCCCTCGGGGTCCGCGGCCCAGTTCCGCCACCGCAGCCGCTCGGGGATCGGCGAACGGTAGGCGTCCTCGATGAGCTCCCGCTCTTCCTCGCGCGCGTCGAAGATCTTCAGGAAGAGGAGCCAGCCGAGCTGGCCGAGACGCTGGGCATCCCCGTCCACCCCGACATCCTTGCGCATGATGTCCTGGATGGACTTGATCGTCGTCGAGAGGTTCATGGCGTTGCTTCGAGATCGATCGGTGTTCGCCGCCGAGCCCTCGGCGGGGCCGGGGAATCTGCGCACCCCGCCGCCTCGGAACAACCTCGCGGCGGGCGACGCCGCGTCGGAACGTTCATTAGCCGCGCAATATCTTCACGAGCCGTAGAATCTGCGGCGCAACGATCACACGCCGCGATGCGGAGCGCGAGCTGCGTCGTGCGTGCCCGGGTCGTCCGTCCCCGCGACGGTCGCGACCCGGCCGAGCGTGTCCGCGTACAGGCGCTCGATCGTCCGGACCTCGTCGTCGGTCAGCGCCTGGAACTCCTTCGTGCGGGCCCGCCGCGACAGGCGCCCCTGCCCCTGCCGCAGGAAGTCGTGCAGCAGATGGATCGTCCGGTCCGGCATGTCCACCAGCTCCTGGACCGCCGCGGCGAACCGGTCGAACGCCTCCAGGTAGGCGACCTCGTACGGGAGGTCCCGCTCGATCGTCTCCGCTACGCACCGGTACAGGAACTCGGCGTGCGCCGTCGCGTCGAAGTAGCGGTAGTAGTCCGCGGTGTCGTTCAGGACCTCGACGTTGTGGTCCGGCGTGGGGCGCCAGTCGATGCAGTCGAGGAGCGGCTCCGAGTACGACCGGAGCACGCTCCGGTACTCCTCGATGCGCCGCAGCATCACCGCGCTGATCGGGAAGACCACCCCGGGCGGGTTGAACCCCGCGACGGCGAGCTCGTGGTGGATCAGCCACCGGTGCACCCGCCCGTTTCCATCCACGAATGGATGGATGTAGACGAAGCCGAACGCCACCGCCGCGGCCGCGACCACCGGATCGAGCCCTCCTCGCGTCGAGCGGCCGTCGTAGGCGATGAGCCCATCCAACAACGAGGCCAGATCCTGTGGCCGGGCGCTGATGTGCTCCGGGATCGGCTCCCGGGTGATGCGGTTCCGGGTTCCGACGAAGCCCCCCGCGGTCCGGAGCCCGAGCGGGACGAAACGGGCATCCCCGATCACCAGAGCTTGAAGCCGCTCGAGCTCCTCGACCGAGAGTTCGGTCGACCCGGCCTCCGCGATGGCGCGGGCCCAGCGCTCGGCCCTCGAGCGCGATGGATGCTCGCCCTCGATCTGGAAGGATGCCTGGGAGTCGCTCAGTAGCATGAAGGCGGCCGCGCGCCGGACCACGTCCGGGTGGGTCCGGCTGATCACCTCGCGCGCCCGGGCGGCGAGGTCCCGGGCACGGTACGCCTCGAGCGTGGGCGTGCGCCGGACCAGGGGGCAGAAGCGCCGGTCGCCGGGGAGGTTGTCGTAGACGCGGTGGCGGATGGAGATATCCCCGCCGCCAAGCGCGTATTGGAGCGCGGGATCGACCGCGGGCACCGCCGCGACCTTCGGCGCGTCGGGCACGTCCAGCGTCCGCCCGGTGAGCCACTCGTACAGGAACCAGATTCGCCGCGCGTACGCCCCCGTCGGCGTCGCTCGGACGAACTCCTCGACCTCCCGGGCGGGGACCGCCTCGAACAGTTTACAGAGAACGCCGAGGTCGACGCCCTCGCGCTTGAGCGCGAACTCCAGATGGCCGCCGAGCGTGTCCTCGGGCGCGCGGCGCGGCTCGAAGAGTTGCCATTCGGCGGTCGAGCTCGGCCGATACCGCGTGCCGATCGCGGTGAGCCGCGGCGGGAGCGGGACGCGCAGGTCGTAGCGGTCGATCAGCGCGGCGTATCCGACGGGGATCCCCGGCTCCGGGAGGGCACGCCCGCGGAAGTGTCGGACGGGGGGACGGCGAACGTCGGCCATACGCGCACCTCGCGTTGGGGCCCCGAGCGCGTCGAAACGTTCACGGCTCGCGCTATATTATTCACGATCATCCCGCGTCGCGCCAGTATGTTCACTGGTGCCGATTCATATTGCTGCGCGGCACAGGGGAGGGAGGAAGCGCGGGACGCGCGGGCACGGCGTGCGGCGCGGGCGAATTGCGGAGCCGGCCCCCTGGGCCGGCGAACGGCCATGCCGTGTCCTGTGCCAGCGAATCGCGGAACCGCGCCCTACGCCGCCGCGTACAGCGCGCGCTCCAGTTCCCGGACGGCCTCGAGGTACTCCTCCTTGGAGCCGAAGCTGCGGATGAGCTCGACCGGGGTCCCGAGCTCGGAGAGAGGACGCACCCGGAGGACCTCGACACTCTCGATGGTCTCGATCCCCTCGTCGGCGTACTTGTCGAGGAGCGCGTCGAGGACCGCCCGGGCCTTCTCGCCGTAGCGGGCAAAGTAGTCGCGCTTCCGGACTCGCTCCGCGCGCTCGCGACGGGTGAGCGGCGGGCGGTCGAAGGCGACGTGGCAGACGAGGTCGAAGGGGTCGTAGTCCCGGCCAACTTCCTCGGCCAACGCGTCGAGGAGCACGCCCTGCTCCTCCAGCTCGCGCAAGATCGCCTCCTTGCGCTCGGCCGCGGTCCAGCGCTGGAGGAAATCGTCCAGCGTGGCGTAACGGGCGGTCACGCGCCGGCGAGTGTAGTCGCGCAGAGACTCCGTGATCAGCTTCCCATCCGGCCCGTAGTACTGGACCCGCTCCGCCACGACGAAGACCGGGACGTTGTCGACCACGTATTTCACCCGTCGCGGACCCGGCCCGTCGCCTTCGCCGAGGTCGGGGCCCTCTTCCGAGCCGGGGACGACGTCGCCCGCGTTGTCGTCCCAGTCCTCGCCCGCGCCGTCGACCAGTACCTGTTCGCCCCGCTCCTCGTCCTCGAAGACGACCGGCTCGTCCTGGCGGCGCACGTAGATCTTCACCGGATCGCCGTCGAACTGGGGATCGGCGAACAGCTCCGTCGCCTTCTTGAAGTCGAGGATGGTGAAGTAGTACTTGCCGTACTCCTCGTTGACGCGGGTCCCGCGCCCGATGATCTGCTTGAACTCGGTCATCGACTCGATCCGCCGGTCGAGCACGATGACCTTGCACGTCTGCGCGTCCACGCCGGTCGTGAGCAGCCGCGACGTCGTCGCGATCACGGGGTAGCGGCTCTCGGGGTCGATGAAGTGGTCGAGCTCCGCCTTCCCCTCCTCGTTGTCGCCCGTGATGCGCACGACGTATCGCGGGTTCTCGGCGACCAGGTCGGCGTTCTCGTTGACGAGCGCCTGGCGCATCCGCTCGGCGTGGTCGATGTCCTCGCAGAAAACGATCGTCTTGGCGTACCGGTCCGTCGCCTTCAGGAACTCGGTGATCTTACGGGCGACGACCTTCGTCCGCTCCTCGAGGACGAGCGAGCGGTCGAAGTCCCGCTGGTTGTAGATCCGGTCCTCGATCTCCCGGCCGTACTTGTCGCGCTGCCCCTTCTCCGGCCGCCAGCCGATCAGGTCCTTGTCGAGGTCGATGCGGACCACCTTGTACGGGGCCAGGAAACCGTCCTCGATCCCCTGCTTGAGGGAGTAGACGTAGACCGGCTCGCCGAAGTACTCGATGTTGGAGACGTCGCGAGTCTCCTTGGGCGTCGCCGTGAGACCGAGGTGGATCGCCGGGGCGAAGTACTCCAATATCTCGCGCCAGGCAGAGTCCTCGGCGGCGCTCCCGCGGTGGCACTCGTCGACGACGACGAGGTCGAAGAAGTCCGGCGAGAACTGCTTGTAGATGTTCTTCTCCTCCTCGGACCCCGAGACCGCCTGGTAGAGCGCGAGGTAGATCTCGTAGCTCTTGTCGACCGTCCGGTTCGTGATTTTTGTCATCGCGTTCCCGAACGGCTTGAAGTCGTTGATCCGGGTCTGGTCGACGAGGATGTTGCGGTCCGCGAGGAAGAGGACGCGCCGGACGCGGCGGGCCTTCCAGAGTCGCCAGATAATCTGGAAAGCGGTGTAGGTCTTCCCCGTGCCGGTCGCCATTACCAGGAGGATCCGCCTCTGCCCCCGGGCAATCGCCTCGACGACCCGGTTGATGGCGACGAGCTGGTAATAGCGGGGCGTCTTACCGCTCCCGTCGAGGTAGTAGTCCTGCGCGGCGATCCGTTCTGCCTCGCCCTCGATCCCCTTCCACGCGCAGTAGCGGCGCCAGAGCTCCTCCGGAGAGGGGAACGCGGAGAGCGGGATCTCGCGCTCGACCTCGGGCGACTGCACGGTCCGGTCGTGGAAGAGGAACGCCCTCCCGTTGGTGCTGAAGGCGAACGGGACGTCGAGCATCTCGGCATAGGCGAGGGCCTGCTGCATCCCCGCGCCGACGGAGTGGGTCTCGTCCTTGGCCTCGATGACGGCGAGCGGGAGATTGGGCTTGTAGTAGAGGACGTAATCCGCGCGCTTGGCCTTCCCGCGGCTCACCATCCGCCCCCGCACCTTGATCCGCCCCTTCGTGAGCGTGACCTCTTCGCGGATCTGATGGCGCAGGTCCCACCCTGCCGCCGTGAGGGCGGGGGTGACGAACTTGGTGCAGACGTCGCGTTCGGAGAGGGCGGTCTTGTTGGCCATCGATTGGGAAACTGGGAGGGCGGGTCGAACATCCAGGTCGGCCCGTGACAAGGGAATAGCATACAGAAACTCGGTCAACCCGGCAAGTTTACCGCCCGGCCTTGACGCCTCCCGCCACCCGCCCTACCTTGTGAACGTACGTTCACGATTCAGCGGGCCCGGGACTGGTGAGTTTCCGGATGGCGGCCCAGCCGCGACGAACGGCGGAAGAAGCGCAGCGTTTTCGCGAGGCGCTCGTCGAGCACGCGCGGCGCATCGTGGAACGGGACGGGCCAGACGCTCTGACGATGCGAGCCCTGGCTGCCGAGGCCGGGTGCGCCGTGGGGCTGCCGTACAAGGTTTTCGCCAGCCGGGAAGAGCTGGTGACCGAGGTCGTCCGCGCCGAGTTCGGTCGGCTGCGCGCGGGGCTCGAGAGCCTCGTCGCCGCCGCCGGCACCGGGACGGTGGGAGGCGGTCTGGCGACGTACGCCGAGCTCCTGCTCGGCTCGCCGTCGATGGCGCTCGTGAAGGAGCTCCGCCACGACGGCGCGTCGCAGCACGGAGAGGGCGCGGACGGGGTCGAGAACGCGCTGATGGCGGCGTTGGAAGGGACGCTCGAGGCGTACCTGGTTGCCGAGAAGCGGGCGGGGCGGGTCGACGAGGCGGCGGACGAGCGGGCGTTCGCGTTCCTGATCGCCGGTGCGGTTCACAACCTCCTGATCTCCGGTCGAACGTACCCCCATCCGTCGCTCCCCGAGCTCCGCCGCATGTTCGACGCGGTCGCCGCGCGCCTCGCGCCCGGCGCTGGCGCGCCGCCCTCGTGAGCCGAGAGTACGGCGGCCGCGAACGCGTAGGATCCGTGACCGGCGACGCCGGTCCCCGGGCCCGACAGAGGCATTGTCGAAGGAGGCATCACGTGCGGATTGCACTTGTTTCCACGCCTTTCGTCGCAGTGCCTCCGAAGGAGTATGGGGGCACGGAGCTGGTGGTTTCCGAGCTTGCCGAGGGACTCATCGCCCGGGGACACGAGGTGACGGTCTTCGCCACGGGTGACTCGCGGACCTCGGCGGAACTCCGTTACCTCTACCCTCAGGCGCAGTGGCCGCCGAACGCGGTGATCGACATGGACCACGTGTCTTGGGCATTCCGCGAGATCGCCGCGGGCGGATTCGACCTGATCCATGCCCACTCGGCGGTGGCTCTCGCGCTCGCGCGCCTGCTCCCCGAAATCCCGCTGGTCTACACGCTGCACCATCCGCGGGACGAGAGCCTGTCGGCGCTCTACAGCCACGTCCCAGAGGCGCACTACGTCGCGATCTCCGAGGACCAGCGACGGCGCGAGGTCCCGCTCCCGCGCTGCGAGGTGATCCACCACGGCCTCGACCCCGCCCGCTACGAGTGGCGGGAGCGCGCCGGGGACTACGTCTGCTTCGTGGGGCGACTCTCGAGGGTCAAGGGGCCGCACACGGCCATCGACGTCGCCGCGCGGGCGGGGGTGCCGATCCGCGTCGCGGGCTCGATCCACAAGGAAGACGACGGCCCCGCGTTCGCGGAGCAGGAGGTGTTGCCGCGGCTGTCGCAGCCGCACGTGGAGTATCTCGGGCCGATCGGGATGGCCGTGAAGGTGCCGCTCCTCCGCGACGCCCGGGCGCTCCTGGCGCCGATCGAGTGGAACGAGCCCTTCGGCCTGATCCTCATCGAGGCCATGCTCTCGGGCTGCCCGGTCGTTGCGTTCCCGCGGGGCAGCGTTCCGGAGCTGGTGGAGGAGGGGATCACGGGATTCATCGTCCGGTCGGCCGAGGAAATGGCGGACCTGATCCGGCCGGGCGGCGTGCTGGACCGGTTCGACCGGGCCCTGTGCCGGGCGCGGGCGGTCGAGCGCTTCAGCCGGGACCGCATGGTCGTCGAGCACGAACACCTCTACCGCCGCATCCTCGCCGAGCGCTCGGCGCGGCAGCCCGCGGCCCGGGCCGAGGCACCCCAACCGCTCGCCCGCCGGCGGTGGGGGTCGCCCCGCAGCCCGCTGGTCGAGGCGGCGCGAGGCGTTCAGCGCGTCGCCGGACCCGAGACCGGGAGAGCCTCGCGCCGGCTCCAGTCCATGAACGAGCCGTCGTAGAGGCGAGTCTCGTAGCCCAGGACGCGGGAGACGAAGTAGGCGTAGGACGCCTGCATCCCGGTCCGGCAGTACGCCACCACCGTGTCTCCGGGCTCGATCCCCGCCTCGCGGAAGAGAGCGCGGAGCGCTGCGACGTCTCGGAGCCGGGGCTCGTCGGTGGACTGGATCATTCGCTCCCAGAAGATGTTGACGGCGCCCGGGATGTGCCCTGGCCGGGGCACGCCGGCGCCCGGGTTGGCCCCGGAGTACTGGTCTTCCGGCCGCGCGTCGAGCAACGCGACGTGAGGGTTGCCGAGTCGCTCCTGGATCCACCCCGCCGTCACCACCAGCTCGGGGCGAGGCCGGGGCGTGAAGTTCCCGGGCGCGGCCACCGGCGTTTCGGTGGACAGGGGGCGATTCTCGGCCGTCCACGCTTCTAGCCCACCGTCCAGGAGCGCCGTCCGGTCCCCATGACCCAGGTAGTCCAGGGTGAAGAACGCCCGCGCGGCGGCCAGGGGCGGCCCGTAGACGACGACGTGCGCGTCGTCGGAGACGCCGAGGGACTCGAACACCGAATCGAGCCGCTCGACGGGCGGGAGTTCGTTGATGTTCCCGTCGCGCTCGACCACGATCGCGTCCAGCGGGAGGAAGCGCGCGCCGGGGATGTGGCCCCGGTCGTAGCCGGCGCGGTCGCTCCCGACGTGGAGCA
>VSDC01000513.1:0-1840 GCA_047459275.1 Gemmatimonadota bacterium | reverse complement strand
AGCACGTTGCGTGCAGTACCCCCGTTTCCTAGTTTGGGCACCAAACCAGATACGAACAGGCTCCTTCCGCCCCCGGGCGGCAAACCGACGAAGATAATGCTGCAGTTCTTCAGAGCGCCGCACCGACTTGTGCGCGAGCAAGCCGTCGCGGCCGTCGTACTGTTGTCCGTTCTCGCCGTGCCCCGCGCTGCGGCCGCCCAATCCGGGCCCTCGGCGGATCCTGTCGCCGATGACTCCGCGCCCACGGAGAAGGTGGATCGGTGGGCGGCAGCCGCCGAGCTCAGTATGACCGCCGCCTCCGGCAATCAGGAAATGACCGTGGTCGCCACGAGCTTCACCCTACGCCACCTCCGGCAGGAACTCTTCGACTTCCAGCTCAAGCTGCAGGCCCGCTACGGCTCGAGCCGGGGTGAGCAGGTCGTCGAGAACTACCAGGGGACGTTCAACTTCGACATCGGCCCGCGGCACCGCTGGTCGCCGTTCATCTACAGTACGGCGGAGCACGATCCGTTCAAGCGTCTCGACATTCGGGTGAACAGCGGCGCCGGCGCGAAGTACCGCCTCTACCGCACGGAAGATCGCGGCGAGGCGTCGCTGAGTCTGGCCATGCTGCACTCGTACGAGGCGCTTTCGTCGGGCACGGCCACGCCTACCAAGAACACGGCACGGTGGAGCGTGCGCCTGACGGGCACCCGGAAGCTACGCGATGGCGTGACGCTGTCGAGCGAGGCCCTGTACGAGCCCGTCGTCGACGACGTCGGCGATTATCTGCTCACCTTCGACGCCGGGCTCAAGGTGCTCGTGACGCAGCATATCGCGCTCTCGGTGACGCACGAGTACAAGCAGGACACCACTCCGGCCGAAGGCGTCGGTGAGATCGACCGCCTGCTCAAGGCCGGGATCATCATCGAGCTATGATCCGGCGAACGCGCATTGGCTCCGGCTGGGCTGCGGCCCTGATTGTAACGTTCGTGGCGGGATGCGACAACGTCGATTGGGGCGGCGCGGACATCGCCGTCGTGCCGCCGCCGCCCGGCGCGACGCCCGGGGACGAAGGGACGGCTCCGCGGGAGGAGCGGCTGCCCGAAGGCCCGATCGTCTACTACGTGACCCCGGACGCCGGCGGCCCGACGATCCGCCCGATCGCCGAGATCGGCCGGGACACGCTCCTGCCGGTCGCCCCGCGCGTGGATCCCGAGGCCTACGGCCGGAGCTTCATCGCCACGCACATGCGGACCGGCACCGAGTTCGCCCTGTTCCGCAGGGGCGCCCGGGTCGGCACGTTCATCCTCTCCGAGGCCGGGCTCCCGCCGGAGAACGTGTGCCCGAGGGTCCCGATCGGCCGCGGCGTCCTCGAGCTCATGCCCGGCGCCGACACGATCCCCGAGTTCCTCGCCCTCTCCAAGTCCCACGCGCCGCCGGACGCGCCGCTCGGCGTCCCCGCCGAGCTCCAGCCCGATCGGCGCATGCAGATCCTCGGCCCGATCCTGGCCGAACGTCTGCTCCGGGCCCGCGGCGCGCCGCTCCCCGGGAACTGGACGCGGGCCATGGCCCAGCTCAAGCCGTTCCCCATGGCGGGCGAGCAGGACCCGGCCTTCGCCGCCACGTTCCTCGTCGGCGACTCCCTCGGCATCGGCCTCGACAACGACGGCTACAGCCTCTTCATGATCGCCGAGCCGAGGCCGCAGGTCGGGTACGACACCGCCTACGCCAGCTTCACTCCGTACGAGCGCGAGGGGAAGGCCGCGCCGCGCGTCGTCGATTACCTCGATTGGGACAGGAACGGCCAGGCCGAGCTGCTCCTCGAGGTCTACGGCACCGACCGTTCCTGGTTCGAGAC